>JAGRNM010000048.1 GCA_020440745.1 Deltaproteobacteria bacterium | reverse complement strand
TGCCAAGCTGGCTGCCTTTGGGTCCACTGCTCATCCTAAGTATCAAGCCAGCGAAGATCCCAATCTTCAAGCCTTGTTAGCCTCTAAAACTCCAGTCGTGACTATCTTTGGTAAGTCTTGGGATTTTCATGTCAAACAAGCCTTAAAAATCTCTTTGGATAAAAATTTAAAATTAATCGAAAGTTCGATTGCTTATTTAAAAAAGAAAAAAGTTTCTGAAGTGATCTTTGACGCTGAGCATTTTTTTGACGCCTATAAGGAAAATCCTAAGTATGCTAGACAGAGTCTGGAGGCAGCTCTCCATGGTGGAGCTGATTGGATCGTGCTTTGCGAAACCAATGGAGGAGCTTTGCCGGAAGAAGTTTTTAAGATTGTTTCTGAATTTAGCTCTAGCTTGCCGGCTGCTTACGGTATCCACTGTCATAATGATGGAGAATTAGGTGTGGCTAACAGTTTGGCCGGCGTCCGGGCAGGAGCCACCCAAGTCCATGGTACTATTAATGGTATTGGTGAACGTTGTGGTAATGCTAACTTGGTTTCTATCTTGCCCAACTTGCAGCTTAAGATGGGGTATAAGCTTGTCACTGCTTCTCAATTAAAGAAACTTAGCTCCTTAAGTCATTTAGTCTATGAGTTGGCCAATATGGCTCCTCCCTTTAATCAGCCTTTTGTGGGGCCAAGCGCCTTTGCCCATAAGGGAGGTATTCACGTCAGTGCGGTGGAAAAAAATCCTAAGACCTATGAGCATATTGCTCCTGAGGTCGTGGGTAACCATCGTCGAGTTTTATTAAGCGAACTTAGTGGCGTCTCTAATTTATTAGTTAAGGCTAAGGAGCTAGGGCTTGCTTTTAAAAAAGACGATCCTGTGGTGAGACAATTATTAAAAGAGCTTAAGGAATTAGAAAATCAAGGCTTTCAGTTTGAGGGAGCCGAAGCCAGTTTTGAGATCCTCATGAAAAAGGCTTTAAAGCGTTTTAAACCCCATTTTAAACTCTTAGGCTTTAAAGTCCTAGATCAAGAAATCGCCGAGGATGGTAGCTTCAGTGAGGCTACTATTTTGGTAGAGGTAGACGGCATTGTAGAGCATACAGCGGCTTTGGGTCATGGTCCGGTTAATGCTTTGGATCAAGCTTTGCGTAAGGCTTTAGAACGCTTCTACCCCAGCTTAAAACAAGTAAGACTTAAGGATTATAAGGTAAGAGTTTTGCCCAGTGATTCAGGAACCGCATCCAAGGTACGAGTCTTGATTGAATCAACAGATGGAGAGCATACTTGGGGCACGGTAGGAGTGCATGAAAATATCTTGCAGGCTTCTTGGCAGGCTTTGACTGATGCTCTTGAGTATCATCTCAGTCAGGTCTTAGGATAGATGGATCATTTTATTTTTAGAAACCCCAATTTTTTTCCTTAGCAATTCTCTTAAAAGCAAGTCCTTGAGCTATATAAAGCATGAGGCCCATCAAATAAAAACATCTATAAGAAGTAGAGGCTTGCCCTTGGGTTTGGCTTTGTAATTGGCAGCCAGCCACTTGGCTATTAAATCCAACGAGTTCTTGATCTCCGTCGGAGTCTGAACCTCCTTCTAAACTATCGTTAGCGGCTTGTTGGGCAGTGCTAGTAGCTTTGTATAGATTAAGCCGGCCTTGGCTAAGGGTTTTATCTTCTAACTCAGGTAAATAGTCAGTATGGACCAAAAGGTGTTCAATCACCTCCTGATAGCCCCATTGGGGATTCATGCTTAAAAGTAGGGCTGCTACTCCACTGACAAAGGGAGCGCTGGCAGAAGTGCCAGTAAAATAAGTATAGCCACCGGGAGCTGTGGTTAAAATACCTACGCCAGGTGCGGCTAAGTCCACGCTTAATTCGTTATAGTTACTAAAGTCCGCCAAAGTATCATGAGAGTCAGTTGCCGCTACAGCAATAATATTGTCTAGTTGATAACTAGAGGGATAGTTAGCTAATCCTTGTCCCATGGGATCATTGTTAGTGCCATTATTGCCCGCACTAGCTACAAAAATAATGCCTGCTTCTTGGGCTAAGGTGATAGCTTCTTCTAAAATAGGGCTGCCGCCTTGGTCATCGGCAAAGCCCCAACTAGTATTAATAATATCCACACCAGCATTAACAGCATACTCAATGGCTTCTATGGCAAAGGAGAGCCTACCTACTTCATTTTCGTTAAGCACCTTAAGGCACAGTACATTAGTATCCCAAACTACTCCGGCAATGCCTTGTCCATTATCTCCTTGTGCAGCCATGATGCCAAAGACCATGGTTCCGTGACCATTGTCATCTTGGGGAGTAGAGTCTCGGTTGACAAAGTCATAACCATAATAGTCGTCAATATAACCATTATGGTCTTCGTCTTGTTGATTAGAAGCGATCTCTCCAGGATTGGTCCAAAGGTTTGGAGCCAAGTCTGGATGATTTAAATCACATCCGCTATCTAAAAGTGCGATGGATACATCAGGAGCACTGCGTATTAAGCCCCAGGTGGATTCAATACCAATAAAGTCTTCTATGTCTTGACCGGCCCATTGTCTTTCGTAGTAAGGATCGTTGGGATAATAATGGGAGACGATTTCTTTGTCTTCTTCCCAATATAAAACTTCTGGAGAGTTATTTAAAAAATTTTCTAGCTCTTGAGGAATATCATCACTGCCTTCAATTTCTAAAACATGCACATCCGTTGCAGGTAAATAGTTGCTTTGAGAAAAAGAAGAATTTTCGTTTAAGGATAAACCTTGTAAGACGCTTGGAGAGCTTTCTCCACCTTCTTGCATACGTATCAGTACGCGAGTCTCTCCCCATGCTTTTTGTGATATTAATAAAAAGATAAAAATCAAAAAGACTTTAGATTTCATGACCAAGACTCCTATACCCGGACAAGGCCAAGTCTAATAGGCCCTGTAAACAGCAATGCTTTTTTAAGCTTTAAGAAAGCTTCATGATTATCTTAATAAAATTGGATGATTAATTAAGGTGAGGATTGATAGACTTTTCCCTACCCCACACTCATGTCATCCCATGCTTATACTCTTTAAACCCTATAGAAAATTTTCGGATACTTTCTCAAAAATGTAAAGATCCTCCTCTAAGATTTTGAAACAAGGGTAGCTAGCTTTATGAAATAATTAAGAAATTTTATATTCTTTATTAATACTTTTTAGCCTCTTTGTTTTTTAAATCAAATTGCAAAAAATACTTTTATTGTTTTGCTATAAAACTTATAATGGCCCAGATAAGAGAGAGTTTAAGCCTTCAAAAGGGGATAGAAGGCATTTGGTTAAAAAAACATAAGGGGGTGTGGAGTGGCTCATTCTAAAGCTTTATCCAAAGCTATTTGTTTATCTAAAATCTGTTTACTATTTATTTTAATTGGCTTTAATTTTTTTTGTTTAGCCAAAGCTAAGGCCTTGGATGGCAGTGGCTCTGCTTCTGTTAATCCTGATGGAGCTTTAGTAGACACTAGTGCTTCTTCTTTTTCTTTTACTTACACAGCGCAAGAGGACTTAGAAGATGCTCAGGTTAGGGTGACTTTTCCTGATCCATGGGCAGACCCTAGTGTGAGCAATATAAGTATGACCTCTGGTCTTTTGGCGGATATTTTTGACGATTTAGATAGTCCTACTTTAGGAGATCCTGGTTGGATTGATGATGATGCCTTGGGAGGTTTGCTGACTAGTGTTAGCCTTAATACTAGTAATCCTATTGAAGGGACTGGCAATGTTCGTTTGAGTATTTCTGTAGGTTTGGGGTTAGGCAATCCCTCTCTTTATTACAATGCGCCTTCGGCTATGGATTGGTCTAATTATACGCATATAGCTTTTTGGATTAAACAATCCTCGACTCTAGGATTGTCTACGGGGGACATTACGTTGCAGATCGCCGAGGCTGCGGATCTGAGTTCTGCAGTCAGTTATACTTTGGATGCTAATACTATGGATATTCCTTTGTTAGAGGACAACGATTGGACCTACGTGGTGGTGGATTTGACTAGTCAGGCAGAGACTACTCGGGATGGAGTGCTTAGCTTTGGCTTGGTTTTAGGTAATGTTAGTTTAAGTGCTTTAGCTACCTTGGATGTGGACCATATCGTTTTAGGGCCTGGCAGCCCTATTTTTGATAATAATCAGATGACCCTTAATATACTTAGTTTGGCAACGGGAGAGGATTTAGCTTTTGACTATGGAGAAGTAACAACACCTTCTACTGTTGGTAGTTATGAGTTTGAGTTTGAGTCACGGCCAAATGTGGCTGGTACTTTGGTTAGTTTGGGATCTTCTCCTAGTATTGAACTATTAAATTTGGCGGAAGAGTCCGAAGGAGGGCAGCCTAGAAGAGAAAGAGAAATCGACGGAGATGGAGAAACAGAATTTGCCGTGGATATTTTAGAAGATGGTTGCTTTAGTTTTTATTTAGACTTGGATCAGTCTTCTGAGGCTTGCTTTTCTATTCAGGCTAACCAAGATAATTGCGTCGATCATTTTATTGATATTGACGGAGATGGTTGTGAAGTTTGTCCTGATGTTTTTTGGGATGCCACCAATGATTTTGTCTCTACAGTGACTTTAACTAATTTAGATAGCAATGGTGATGGTACTGAAGAAGAAGTTTGTGCTTATGATTCTGATGGTGATGGTGAAGAAGATAGTTTTCTTTTAATTGGTTCTACAGTGATTGATGGTCAAGGGGAAGAGCCAACCATCGGTGGTCAGGGTGGTGGCGGGTCTAATCCTTTTGTCAATGGGGGAGGGGGCTGCACTCTAGTCTATGGAGAATCTCAAAAGAGCTTTCCTCTTGCCTCTTATCTTATCCTTATAACAGTTTTTTTGATGCTTAAACCCAGACGGTTTTAAGCCTAGCAAGTATTGCCAAGGCTGATGTGAACTTGACTTAAGTTGAGGACACTCGGGATAAAGATTTTGGAGTTGGTTATGTGCTTAGGATAGATGACAATCTTGCCTTAAGGACTAAGCTTTAGCTTTAGGTCGTAAGACAGAAATAATTGCTTTGTCGGGTTGAATAATTTTTCTGGCTACGTCTTCAATAGCTTGATGGGGTACTTGGAGGATTTTTTGAGGGAGCGCTTGCCATTCGTCTCGGGCCAGTCCGTAGACTTCGTTAAAGGCAAGTTGGGTGGCGATCATGGATTTGCGTTGTATTTCCATTTCGTACCCCCCCACCAGAGCGCGTTTGGCACGGGCGACTTCTTCTTTTTTAATGCCCCCGGCTAGTAATTTTTTGAGTTCTTTTTCGATTCCCTCTAAAGCTTTTTCTACTTTAGATCCTTCTGTTCCCATATAAATACCAAAGTAGCCCGGTTCTAGACCTTCTTGATTAACCGTGGTTACTGTATAGGCAAGGGACATTTTGTCCCGTAATTCTAAAAATAATCTGCCGCCTTGACCGCTTAAAAGATTATTTAAAATATCTAAGGCATAGCGTTCTTGATCATAAAAAGTAAGGCCTCTAAAACCGACTATGATGTGAGCTTGTAGCTTATCATTAAAGTTTTCTAAAAATATTTTTTGTTTAGGGGCGGGATCGGGAGTAATGGTTTGTTTTTGTTTTTTGGAGGGCTTTAATTTTTCTAAGAGAGGTCCCAGCTGGTCTAAAAGCTCTTGAGTATCGAAGTCTCCCACAATAGCTAGGACACTTTCCTTGGGGTTTAGAAGATTTTGATGACAATGGAGTAGGTCTTTTTGTTTCCAAGCGCGAACATTGGCTTCTTTTCCCAACATAGAGCGGCCATAAGGATGTTTGGGATAAAGGGCCTCAAAAAAGAAACGAAAACATTGTTGAGAAGGTTGGTCTTTTTCTCGTTTAATGGCTTCTAGGTGGGCCATTTTTTCAAAGTTAAGGCCTTCTCCCTCAATACTAGGGTGGAGAAGGGCATCTAAAAATAAATCCAAGCCTTGATCCATTTTATCACTTAAAAAATCTCCCCTAAGTCCGCTTAGGTTTTTTCCTGTGTAGGCTTCTAAACTTCCGGCGGTTTTTTCGATGGTTCTAGCTAATTCAAAGCTATTGTACTTAGCTGTAGAGCGAGCCCAAAGTTGGGAAAAGAGATAATGAATGCCGTTTTCTTGATTTTTTTCTACCCGTAATCCTCCTAGGTGAGCACTGCGTAAAACAAAAGTAGGGATCAGGTGGTTTTCTTGAAAAATTAAACGAAAACCATTTTTTAAAGTTACCCACTGGGGTTCTAAGTTTGAGCGTGGCTTTTGTATTTTCTGTTTTTTGATCCCTTGGTAGGCTTTTAAAAGTTTTTTGCTTTGTTGTTGGAAGGCCCTCTTTTGGGGTCTTAGTAAGGCAAGATTAAGTTTGTTAAAGTCCAAATAGTTTTGGGCAATCTGCTGTACTTCGGCGGCATTACATTCTTCAATTGCTTGATAATAGCGTTGCTCAAAATCGTAATGCCCTAGAATGCTTTCGTAGTAGGCGTATTTGCGACTAAAACCTTGGATGGTTTCTTTTTCGTAAATTGCATCACTTTTAATATTGAGTTTGGCTCTTTGAAGTTCTCCTACTCCAATACCTTGATTTTGAATTTTTTGAATACTTTCGTGAATGGCGCTGAGTGCTTTTTCAACCTTAGGACCTTCTAAGGTAGCGCCTAACATGAAGAGGCCAGGTTGGGCGGGAGAAAAAACATGGGAGTAGACCGAATGAACAAGCTGCTTTTTTTCCTTAACCTCCATGTCCAAGCGGGAGCCTTCTCCTTCTCCTAAAATATGACTTAAAAGATCCAAGCAAGGAAGGTCTTGGTCTTTGAGGCTGGGACCAGGAAAAGCCAAGGCTAGATTGTAGCTTTGAATCTCCTTAGTTAAGACTAAGCTTCTTGCTTTATTTTGTTTGGGTTCTTTAATGATTTTTTCTTTGGGCGCTGTTTTTTTGGCTAAGCTTCCAAAGATTTTTTCTAAACGAGCGTAAGCCTTTTTAGCAGGAAAATCCCCAGCTAATAGGACAACCATGTTAGGGGCAATATAATGCTTTTGATAAAAGTCCCACACTTGTTTTCTAGAAAAACCACGAACCTTTTCTTCGGTGCCAATGATTGGGCGGCCGTAAGGATGCTTTTGATAGACTTGTTCAAAAAGCCCCTGGCTTAGACAACGGTTGGGGCTATCTTTGCCTCGTAAGATTTCTTCTACTACTACCTCTTGTTCTCTGGCCAACTCTTGAGGGTCTAGGGCTGCATTTAATACGGAGTCGCTTAAGGCTTCTAAAGAGCGCTCCCAATAGCGACTAGAAAAAGTAGCGTAATAGACGGTTTCATCAAAGCTAGTGTAAGCATTGACATCTCCCCCTGAGCCTTCAATGATTTTTGCTAATTCTCCTACTTTGAGTTTAGCGGTTCCTTTAAAGAGCATGTGCTCCAGCATATGGCTTAGGCCAGATTCTGAATCGTTTTCGTAACGGGAGCCTACCCGTAGACCAATACTAAAGTAGCAAACGGGTGCTTGATGGCTTTCTATTAAGAGTAAGGTGGCCCCATTGGGAAGAATGGTTCTAGTCAAATGCATAGAAGCATGGGTAATGAGTTTTTTAAAATTTGGAAAGCAAAAAGAATTAGTTGGCTTCTGGGACAGGCTTGTTTAAGGTTTTTGTATGTTGCGTGTTTTACTTATCCGTCATGGCCAAACCCAATGGAATCTAGAGCGCCGTATTATGGGTAAGGAGGCCATTGGTCTTAATGAGACGGGCCACGCTCAGATCAAACAAACAGCTGAGTCTTTAAAAGGCTTAGCTTTTGAAGCTCTTTATAGTTCTCCTATCTTAAGAGCAAAAGAGAGTGCCGAGTATTTTGAGAAAATTTTTGGTTTGGAAACAAAACTAGATCTTCGTCTAGAGGAAGTCGGTTATGGCGACTGGGTGGGTAGGACTTTTGAAGAAGTTAAGCAAGACCCGGGTTATGTTCCGTACTTTGAGACTCCCCATCAATCGGCTGCTCCTGGGGGAGAAAGTCTAGAAAAAGTCTGTCAAAGAGGGAGGGATTTTTTAAAATCCGTTTATGATTTTTATCAAGAAGGTAATGTTTTGGTAGTAAGTCACGCTGATTGGATTAAATGTCAGGCTTTACGAGTTTTAAAAGCTCCTTTAAATAATATTTGGCGTTTTCGTTTGGACAATGCCTCTGTTACGGTGATCGAAAAAAGCCAGCAGGGAGAAAGACTGTTGGGCCTTAGTCTATTACCTAGTTGGAAGACTTATTTTGAGTACCGTGTGGCTTTTTGATTTTGTTTGTTTGTGCATGGTAAAATTTCCCTCCTCATGCGAGGAGGGGTGTCTGCCAAAGGCAGGCGGGTTGGTTTCTTGACTAAATTTTTAAAGGTTAAGTTTTTGATTTTTTTTAGTGCAGGGGCAAGATTCCTCCCCTTGAGCAGAAAAAGAATTTTAGAGATTAATACCTGTCTTATATTTTATTATTCATGAAAAAAAACTTGTCTCAATATTCTGCTGAGGATTTAGAAAAAGAGATCCGTCACCATAATGACCTTTATTTTAAAAAGGCGTCTCCTGTTATTAGTGATGAG
>JAGRNM010000047.1 GCA_020440745.1 Deltaproteobacteria bacterium | reverse complement strand
ATAGTCTTTGGGTAATAAATCAACGGTGTCAGTAGATAAATTTTTGAATAGCTTAATTACCCTAGGAAGACTCAAAGCGCTCAAAGCTAAAAACAAAACTACTATAATCCACGCATAAGAGATTAAAAAACTTGAATATTTTTTTGAAAAACTAAATTTAGACATAAGAAAATGAATGCTAAACGAACCAGCAGTTTAAAAAATGCTTAAAAAAAATTAAATTTCTCGTATTGGTCCTTTTTATTAATTAAGAGAAGAAAAATGATTACCAACACTCAAGCACTTACAAAACTATGTCTTGAGCTTGCACAAGAGCCGGTTTTAGCCTTTGACACAGAGTTTGTTCGAGAACACACTTATCTTCCCGAGTTAGCCTTAATCCAAGTGGCTACTGATAAGCAAGCCTACTTAATTGACCCCACCTGTTTTGATATTAAGGACATGGCTCCTCTCTTAGACTTACTTCAAAACCAAAAAGTACTAAAAGTCTTACATGCTGCCTATGGGGATCAGGAGTGTTTGCAAAAAATCTATGGCATTACTGCCTCTCCTATTTTGGACACACTTGAGGCAGCTAGTCTTATGGGTCTAGGGGAAAGTATTAGCTTGGAAGATCTCTTAAGAAAAACCATCAAGGTTAAACTTAGCAAAAATCTAAGCCGTACCCGTTGGCTTAATCGGCCTTTAAGTCCAGAAATGGAAAGTTATGCCTTAGATGATGTAAAACACTTAGTCCGCTTAAGTCAGTACTTAGAGAGTGAACTTAAAAAATTAGATCGTTGGGATTGGGCCTTAGAACTATCAGCTGCTTTTAGTAACCCCAAACTTTATGAAGAACCCTTAGAATCCATGGCTCAAAAACTAGCCAAAAGCCGGCATCTAAAATCTCATCACTATGCTTGCCTCAAGAGACTCTTAAAATGGAGAGAAGAAAGAGCTTTAAGTTTAAACCAACCAAGAAAGCGTCTAGCTGATGACGCTACTTTAATCAGCTTAGCCAGAAGTCAGCCTAAGACTCTCAAACAACTAGCCAACTTTAGAGGACTTCATTTAAGAGAAGTTAAAAAACAAGGTCAGGAACTCTTAAACCTTCTACAATCACAAGAAGAAGACAAAAAAACCGCTTTGCCACTTTTGAGTAAAGGAAAGCATCTAGGAGCCCAAGAAAAAAGCGTAGTCTCTTTTTTAGCCACTTTAATTAAATGTCTTTGCCAAGAGCTAAGACTTGCCAATCGTTTAGTCATGACCAATAAAGAGCTAGAAATCCTACTCGCTGAAGAGTTATACACCCAAGCAGAATGGATTCAAAGAGGTCTTATCCATCCTCAAGCAGCTAGTTTAGTTGGAGAAACTTTAGAAGAAGCCCTAGCCGGCAAAAAACTTTTAGGTATTCAAAATAAAAAATTAAAAATTTATTAACCCTCTATTTAAAGTTTAAGGAGATTTTTATGAAGTTAGAAAAATTAAATGCCATCGTTACTGGAGGTGCCTCAGGTTTGGGAGGAGCCGTAGTACAAGCCTTGGTCAAAGCAGGCTTACAAGTAAGCGCCTTAGACTTGCCAGGAAAAGAAAGAGAAGAAGCAGTGAAAGCAATGGGAGCTGCTTTTATAGGTGTGGATGTCACGGACCGTCAGCAAATTAAACAAGCTTTGTCTAATTTAGTAGAGTCTTGGGGTTCTTTACACGTGGCGGTTAATTGCGCAGGAGTGGCTATGGCCATCAAGACCTTGCAAGGAGGTCAAGCTAGTGACTTAAATATTTTTGAAAAAGTCATCCAGGTCAACCTAAGCGGCACTTATAACGTTTGCCAATGCGCCGCTGAGGTGATGGCCAAAAATGAGCCCAATGAAAATGGAGAACGCGGTCTTTTGGTGATGACTAGTTCTATAGCCGCCTTTGAAGGACAAAAAGGACAAACAGCTTACGCCGCTAGTAAGGGAGGCATCCGTTCTTTAGTATTGCCTATGGCCAGAGACTTAGCTGACCTAGGTATTAGAGTGATGGGGATCGCTCCTGGCGTGTTTGACACGCCCATGATGGCTAGTCTGCCCGATGCTGCCAAAGAGATGCTCATCAAAACTCTGCCCTTCCCCAAGCGCTTAGGAAAACCCGAAGAATTTGCCGCCATGATTAAGCATATGATCGAAAATCCCATGCTCAATGGTAGTGTGGTAAGATTGGATGGCGCTTTAAGATTAAACTAAGCGTTTAAAAGATGCCTATTTTTTCTATTAAAGGCCCCGTTAATCAAGAGGGGCGTTTTGCTTTAAGCCAAGAAGACGTCCATCATTTAAGTACGGTCTTAAGGGTCCCCTTTGGAGGGCGTTTTAAGGCGATCGACCTTGAGGGAAAAAAATACTTAGCCTATTTCATAGAAGAAAAAGGCCAAAGTTTTGGTCAGGTGTGGGAAAATTTAGAAGGCCGAGTCGTTTCTCGCCTTCCCTTGCATTTGGCAGTCTCTTTAATTCGCTGGAGCCGACTAGAATTCTTAATAGAAAAAGCCACCGAGTTAGGCGTCATGGAAATTAGTTTATTGACGACCACCTATACTAAACATCAAGACATCCAAAAAATTTCTATTAATAAAATTAATAGATTAAATAAAATATCTAAAGAAACACTTAAACAATGTGAAAGACCTCTAGCTCCCACGATTCACCCTCCTCAAACTTTAAAACTTTGGCTACAAGGGCTTAAAAGTCCTCCTCAAGGTCGTTTACACTTTGACGAAAAAATTACAGAGCCACTTTTAAGTCCAAAGCTTTTTGAAAAAGAGACCTACTATACTTTTATCTTAGGACCGGAAGGAGGTTTTCATGAAGAAGAACGCCAAGCGATCCAAGAGGCTAAGTTTCGTCCTTTTAGTTTAGGGGGCGCCCTACTCCGTATGGAAACGGCAGCTCTTTATGGAGCTAGTTTACTCAAAGGAAGTTTAGGAATATAAAATAAATCTGAGAGCTTTTTTTGTCACTGTCTTTTTTGTCAGAAAGTCTATCAATAAGCCTAGGCAGAGTTAATTACCGAGACTCTAGTCAATTACCAAAAACAACTTCATAATGAGTTAATTAATTTTATCATCCCTTTTAAAAGGCGCATGAAACGCTACTTAAAACTAGTCTTAAGTATTTTCACTTGATCCTAAAAATCTTTACGGTTAAAGGGCTTAGCAAAGAAAAAGGAGTTTAATTTTGAGCCCTATTAAAGCCTTAAGTTCTAAGATTGGTCAAAAAATACTAGTCGCTATTACGGCCTTAGGCCTTGTGTTTTTTTCTATTATCCATTTGGCAGGCAACTTACTGTTATATGTAGGAAAGGATGCCTATAATACTTATGCTCACACTCTCCACTCTAACCCTAGACTCCTTTTAGTTGTTGAGATTGGGCTTCTTATTACTTTTGCACTTCATATTATTATTGCTATCAACCTCTCTCGCCAAAACCGACAAGCTAGAAAAAATAAATATGCCGTTCAAGCTTCTAAACAAGGAAGGACTCCGATAACCCCCTCCCTTTGGATGCCTTTTAGTGGTATTATTATACTCGGTTTTTTACTACTTCATGTCTCTGAGTTCACCTTTAAACTTCGCCATCCAACCGAAGGAATGGAACCTTTTGCACGTACCTGGTTTATTCTGAAAGATCCCATCAGTGCTATCGTTTATATGATTGGAAGTTTATTTGTAGGCTTTCACCTCTGGCATGGTTTTCAATCTATTTTTCAAAGTCTAGGCTTACGTCATCGTTCTTTTACCCCTATCATCGAAAAAATCGGCATGGCCTTGGCTGTCTTTTTAGCTTTAGGTTTTGTTTCTTTTCCCTTTTGGGGCTTGTTAAAAAATCTAGGAGTGTTGAACTAAGGAGTAACTCAATATGCAATTAGACGGAAAAATCCCAGCAGGCCCTTTAAGTGAAAAATGGGACCTCCATAAACAAAATCTTAAATTAGTGGGTCCTACCAACCGTCGCAAGCATAGTATTATTGTCGTGGGAACAGGACTAGCAGGAGCTAGTGCTGCTGCTACCTTTGGAGAACAGGGCTACAAGGTCAAAGCCTTTTGTTTTCAAGACAGCGCTAGACGTGCCCACAGCATTGCCGCCCAAGGGGGAATTAATGCGGCTAAGAATTATCAAAACGACAATGATAGTGTTTTTAGACTCTACTACGACACCATTAAAGGAGGCGACTTTAGAGCGAGAGAATCCAACGTCTATCGCCTAGCCCAAGTCAGTGCCAACATTATTGACCAATGTGTGGCCCAAGGTGTGCCCTTTGCTAGAGAATATGGCGGCACTCTTGCCAATAGAACTTTTGGCGGGGTTTTGGTTAGCCGAACCTTTTACGCCAAAGGACAAACCGGTCAACAGCTACTCTTAGGCGCCTATTCTAGTCTCATGCGCCAGGTACAAAAAGGGACCGTCCAACTCTACCCTCGTCAAGAAATGGTAGATTTAGTCTTAGTCGACGGAGTCGCTAGAGGTATTATCACCCGCAATCTAGTCACTGGTGAGTATGAAAAGCATGTGGCCGAATGCGTACTGCTTTGTACCGGAGGCTATAGCAATGCCTTTTATCTTTCCACCAACGCCAAGGGTTGTAATGTTACGGCGGCTTGGAGGGCTCACAAGCGTGGTGCTTTTTTTGCCAACCCTTGTTATACGCAGATTCACCCTACTTGTATTCCTGTTAGTGGCGATTATCAAAGTAAGCTCACCTTAATGAGTGAATCCTTACGCAACGATGGTCGGGTTTGGGTTCCTAAAAAACCTGGAGACACTCGTCCTCCTCACGAAATCCCTGATGATCAAAGGGATTATTATTTAGAAAGAAAATACCCAACCTACGGCAACATGGTACCTCGAGACGTAGCTAGTCGCAATGCCAAGTACATGATTGACGACGGTAAAGGTGTCGGTGAAACCGGCATGGCGGTTTATTTAGATTTTAGGGATGCCATTAAACGGGATGGAAAAGACGTGATCAGCCAAAAATACGGCAATCTTTTTCATATGTACCAAAAAATCACCGATGAAGATCCCTATAAAGTTCCCATGCGCATCTACCCTGCCCCTCACTACACAATGGGTGGTCTTTGGGTAGACTATAATTTAGAAAGTAATATTCCAGGACTCTTTGTTTTAGGAGAAGCTAACTTTAGCGACCACGGTGCCAATCGCCTGGGTGCTAGCGCTCTTATGCAAGGCCTTGCTGATGGTTACTTTGTAGCTCCCTACACAGTACCCAACTTTTTAGCACAAAACGCTGCTCCCAAATTAGACAAGCATCATGCTGCTTTTGAAGAAGCCATGAAAAGCGCCAAAGACAAAGAAAAAAAATTAACCAGTATCCAAGGCAAAAGATCTCCAGATAGTTTTCATCGAGAATTAGGAAAAATTCTATGGAACCAATGTGGGATGAGTCGCAATCAGGCAGGACTAGAAAAAGCTATTGGAGAAATCAAAAACTTAAGAGAAGAATTTTGGAAAGACCTAAAGGTCCTTGGCAATACACAAGGATTTAATCCTCAGTTAGAACATGCAGGTCGTGTAGCTGACTTTATGGAGTTTGGCGAACTCATGTGCCGAGATGCTCTTTATAGAAAAGAATCCTGTGGTGGTCATTTTAGAGAAGAATACCAAACTCCAGAAGGTGAAGCTAAACGTGACGACAAAAACTTTTCTCATGTAGCAGCTTGGGAATTTAAAGGCGTCGGTGAAACTCCGATACTTCACCGTGAAGAACTAGAATTTACCGAAGTCAAACCCACCCAAAGGAGTTATCAATGAGCACCCTAAGCCTTACCTTAAAAGTCTGGCGACAAAAAGATTCTGATACCGAAGGTCATTTTGCTGTCTATGAGCTTAAAGGCATCTCGACTCACATGTCTTTTTTAGAGATGATGGACGTGCTTAATGAAAAACTCATTCAAGAAAATCAAGACCCTGTAGCCTTTGATCATGATTGTCGTGAGGGTATTTGCGGCATGTGTTCCATGGTTATTAATGGACAGGCCCATGGACCCGAAAAAGAAACAACCACCTGTCAATTGCATATGAGACATTTTAGAGATGGGGACACCATTGTAATCGAACCCTGGCGGGCAAAAGCTTTTCCTGTGATTAAAGACTTAAGCGTAGACCGCTCAGCCTTTGATCGTATTATCCTAGCTGGTGGCTATAACTCGGTTAACGTAGGCAATGCCCCTGACGGCAATGCTATTTTAGTTCCTAAAACCAAGGCTGATCTTGCCATGGAAGCTGCAGCTTGTATTGGTTGTGGTGCTTGTGTAGCTGCTTGTAAAAACGCCTCAGCCAGTCTCTTTGTAGGTGCCAAAATTAGCCACCTAGCTCACCTTCCGCAGGGAGAACCGGAAAGAAAAGAGCGGGCCCAAAGCATGGTAGCCCAAATGGATGCAGAAGGTTTTGGTGCTTGTACTAATACTTACGAATGCCAAGCTGCCTGCCCAGCGGGAATCAAAATCGAAGTCATCGCCAAAATGAACCGGGAATATATAAAGTCTAGTTTTTAGTCCGCCAGGAGTTTCAATCTCTAAGCGTCTAAAAATCAGAGATATCTTCTAAGGACTTTCTTTTTTTAGTCCTAATAAACCAACTCTTTTATTTACTTAAAAGTAGTCTAAAAAGATTATTTTTCTAAAACTGAACTTTATCACCTAGGGGCAGGTCCATACTTAAAATCTAAAAGACTTGCGGACAAAACTCTAAAAGCACTCTTTAAATAGATAAAAAATAAAGGAGAAAGTAATGAAATTACCCCAATCCATAGCTAGTAAGCTAGGTATTGCCGCTACCTTACTAACTTTTTCTACTCCCCTTTTGGCTGTTTCCGTTGATGTCACAGTAGAAACACTAGACGATAATGCCTTAGGACTCGCCAGCAATTGTGATGATTTAGCCACGCCTGTCTCTTGCCCTAGTCTAAGAGACGCTATTGCCTTTTCAGAACAAGTCTTAACCGACGGTGCTGATAGTTTTGTTATTACTCTACCTTCAGGCAACCTGACACTCAACCAAGGTCCTCTCATGATTCAAGGCAGAGAAGTCACTATCCAAGCTCCAGAAGACAGCTCTACCACCATTGATGGAAATGGTGAACGCATTATGGAAGTTAGCCTCTATACCACGGGAGGAGCCGACGGACAAAATTATCAAAACAGTAAGCTAAGCCTTACTAGACTTAATTTAATTAATGGTAGTGCTCCTGCTGGAGAAGATGGTGGAGCTATCCTGACAGACAAGGTTCTTATTATTAAGGAAGCCCTTTTACAAAATAACCAAGCTAATAGTGGAAATGGTGGTGCTATTGCTGTCTCAGGAGATAACATTGACGTCACCATTGAAGACTCCGTGATCAAAAATAACTCTGCTGTCAATGGAGGTTTTATTGTCACCGACATTGGCTATCAAGGTCGTCTAACCATAGAAAGAACCGGCATAGTCAACAATATAGCAAGTGACTTAGGTGGAGCCATCTACAGCATTGACGGAGAAGTAACACTTAAAAATGTCACAGTGGCTTCTAACACTTGGAACTTAGAAATTGTTAATAATGGTGGTATTTATCTTAATGGTCCTATTGAAGCCATTCAAAACAATGACAATTTATTTCAGTTTTCTACCATTACCGATACTGTCTTGGCAGGAGAAGACAAAAAAATTAACATCATCAATACAATTATCACTGACTGCATAATGCATCCTAGTGTCTTGGTAGATGATCAAGAAGGAAACTTAAGTTTATCTGGCAATCATTGTGGTATTAATGAAGCAGGAGCTCTTAACCAAATTGTAGCCAGCTTTGAAGAACTTGGACTAGGAAACCTTAATGAAGAATTAGGCTTTTATCCTTTAGTTTCAGGCAGTCCTGCGATTGATCACGCCAACCCTGTGATGCTTTCTGGTTTAGACCAATTAACTGGCCCTTCTGGACCCGTCCGTCCTTGGGATGGAGATGGTGACGGCGATGAGGATGAAGATATTGGAGCCATCGAATTTGGTGTGCCTAATAGAAATATCAATAGCGACCTAAACTCTGGCAATGAAAGCAGCGGCGGCTGTAGTCTAAACCAAGCTAAAACCATCGAAATGCCCTATTTTACTTTGCTTCTATCTCTAAGCCTAGCTGGTTTTGTCTTTAATTTCAGAAAAGCTACTTTAAGGAAAAAAGATATACTTAGCTAGTTTGACTAGACCCCAATTCATAAAAAAAGGAGGGAATCATTCCCTCCTTTTTTTTATTTTAATTTAGTCTAAAAACTTTAGCCTAAGATATTACCTAACTTTAAAGCAAGGCCCATATCTCCAGCCACTTTAAGCTTACCAGTCATAAAAGCCATCTGGGGATTTAAGCTGCCTGAGATTAATTCATCAAAGTCATTGGCTGCCATAGTAATGGTTGCGCCAGCTGCTCCTGTAGAACCACTCACGACTTCTTTTTTACCATCTCTTAAATCAATGGACCAAGTTCCGCCTTGATCTCCATTAATTTGAAACTCGTAAACAGCGTTAATCCCTTGGATCTTGTCTGCATTGTTTTGTAATTTTTCCGGAATCTTTTTCTCAAAAATTTCTTG
>JAGRNM010000046.1 GCA_020440745.1 Deltaproteobacteria bacterium | reverse complement strand
ACAATCAGGTCAGATTGATTCCGTGGGTTTTGAGCTTTATACTCGTTTATTAGAAGAATCGGTTTTAGAGCTTAAAGGCCAAAAAATAGAAGCAGCTCCTGAGCCAGAGTTAAACCTGCCTTGGGAGGCTAATATTCCTGAGTCTTATTTGCCAGAAATGGCTTTGCGTTTAAGTTTTTATAAACAATTTTCCATGACTCAAAATCAGGAAGAGATTGAAGACATTCTTTTAGAGATGGAAGACCGCTTTGGACCTTTGCCTCAAGAAGTACAGAACTTAAAAGAGACGATGCTCGTCAAAGCTTTGGCCAAGAGGGTTTGGTTAAAGTCCTTAAGCTTTGAGAAGGGGGGAATTCGTCTAAATTTTGATCCTAAAAGTCCGGTGGAACCTGAATCCCTCATGCTTCGTTTAGATAAAGAGCCTGGGCGTTTTCAATGGCTTAGCTCCACAGAGCTTAAAATGGGCTTTAAGGAGGGTAAGGAAGAAGCCGCCTTAGAGAGTCTTAAAGGATTTTTATTGGGTTTACAGTTGCGAGAGGCTTGAAAAGCTTGATTCTTATGAGATAGAAGCAAGTCTTATCTAGTGACTAAATACCTCAAGGAGTTTTGATGAATTTATTAAAAATTTTAACCTTATTTTTGAGCTTAGCTTTGTTTCCTTATTCTTTTCTTCAAGCTCAGGTAGTGGATCGGGTGGTTGCTGTGCTTGATGGAGAAGCCATCACCCTCTATGAACTCAAACAAAGCATGAAAAAAAACCAAGCCCTATTAGAGTCCGGGGTCTTGCCTCCTGAAGCTTCTACTCCAGAAGGAAAAGAAAAATTTGCCCTCAAGCATCTTATTGAAGAAAAACTCCTAGACCGGGAGATTAAAAAATTTGGCATTGAGGCTAGCGAGACTGATTTGGCCATGGCCATTAAAAATTTAAGTGAACGTAACCAACTTAGCGAAGCCGAGCTTAAGAAAGAATTGGCCAAAGAAGGAAAGACTTGGGAAGAGTACCGAGAACAATTACGCGAGCAAATTAAACGCATTCGTTTTATGAATCAGGTACTGGCTTCTCGCATTCAAGTCACCGATGACGATTTAGAAGAATTTTTTGCAAGAAACCCCCAACAGTTTGGGGCGTATCAAACCGTTGAAATAGCCCAAATTATTTTACCTCTAGACCCCAATGCTAGTTCTGAAGAAGTAGAAAAAGTACGTGAGCAGGCCTTAAAGCTGCGTAAGCAAGTCAAAGGAAGTGCTAAAAAATTTACTACCCTAGGCAAAAAATATTCCCATCCTCCCCAAGTAGCCGAAGTCCAGTCCTATGCTTTAAAAGACTTATCAGGACCTTTGCAGCAGGGTTTAATTAATTTAAAGCCTGGAGATGTTACAGAGCCTCTTCGTACTCCTTTGGGTTTTCATTTAATTATGAAAGTCAGTGCCAGTACTTTAGAAGGAGAGGAGTTTAGGACCATCCGTGCCCAGTTTAGACAAAAGCTTTTAGAACAAAAAATGGATGCAAAACTGGTAGAATATATCGAAGAATTAAAAGAAAAAAGTTATATCGAGCTTAAGTTATAATTTTAAAAAAAACTCTTAATGCCTCATGTCCTCAGCTTTTTCCATCGCAGTCACACAGGGAGATCCTCTAGGTATTGGACCAGAGGTGACAGAAAAAGCTTTGCTTAAAAAACTAGATCTAGCTGACTGGAAGGTCTTTGGGGATCCTAGTCTCATGCCCAGCTTGCCTCCAGAAATCTTTGTTTCTGTTTCAAGTCCAAGCAAAAAACTATCGGCAAAAATGGCTGGCGAACTTTCTGTTAGCGCTTTAGAAAAAGCAATGGCAGCCTGGAAGCATGGGGAAGTTCAGGCTTTAGTAACGGCTCCCATTGCCAAAAGTCATGTACATTTGGCGGGGTTTCCTTTTCCTGGACATACAGAGTTTTTAGCTGAACAAACTGGAAGAGGGGACTACGCTATGATGATGGCAGGTAAGCGTTTAAAGGTCATATTGGTCACGATCCATCATCCTTTAAAGGAAGTGCCATCTCTTTTAAGTTCAGAAAAAATATTTAATAAAATCAAACAAAGCTATTTGAGTTTAAAAAAAGATTTTGGACTTTCTCACCCCCGTTTAGCTATTTTGGGTCTTAATCCCCATGCCGGTGAAGAGGGTCTTTTAGGCAGAGAAGAAGAAGATATTATAAAACCAGCTTTAGAAAAGGCCAGATTAGAGGGCTTAGATTGTCAAGGGCCATTGGTGCCCGATGTGGCTTTTGTTCAGGCTTTACAAGGGAAATGGGACGCTTTAATTTGTCTTTATCATGATCAGGGCTTGATCCCTTTTAAAATGATTCATTTTAAAGATGGGGTTAATGTCACTTTAGGTTTGCCTTTAGTAAGAACAAGCCCCGATCATGGGACAGCTTTTGATATTGCAGGTCAAGGGATAGCCGATAGTAGCTCAATGGAGGCGGCTATGGATTTGTGTGTAGAGATTTTAAAAAATCGTCAAAAGCAGGAGAGCGCTTAATGAAAAAAATTATTATAGGCCTGAGCAGCTCTAGTGCGCCAATTTTGGGGATTCGCCTTTTAGAAATTTTAAAAGACGAAACTAAGGTAGAGACTCATTTAGTAATGAGCCCCCACTTACAAAAAACTTTGTTAAGTGAGGCTCCGGATTATACTTTAGAAGACCTTAAAAAATTAGCTGATTATGTCTACCCTATTCAAGAAGTAGGGGCTCCTATTGCAAGTGGTTCTTTTAAAGCCCATGCTATGGTGATTTGTCCTTGTAGCATGAATACTTTGGGAGCCATTGCCAATGGCTTAGGAGCCAATCTTATGACTAGGGCAGCTGATGTGACTTTAAAGGAAAGACGTCCTTTAATTTTGGTTCCTAGAGAAACTCCTCTTAACCTGGCTCATTTGCGTAATATGGTCAGTGTGACAGAAATGGGAGGCGTGATTTTGCCTCCAGCCTTAGCTTTTTATCATCAACCCAAAACCGTCATGGATTTGGTAGACCATACTGTGGGTAAGGTTTTGGATCTTTTAGGGATAGAAAAAAACCTCTTTAAGCGTTGGGAAGGACAAAAACAAGGGAGTTAAAATGTCGGAAGGAAATTTTAAAGATCACTTTAGTAAGCAAGCAGTAGATTATGCTAAGTATCGTCCTTCTTATCCAGAGGCTTTATTTCTTTTTTTAAAAGATCTTTGTCAAACTAGAAAGCTTGCCTGGGATGGTGCTACTGGTAATGGGCAGGCTGCCTTAAGCTTAGTCAATTACTTTGATCAAGTAGTAGCAAGCGATGCAAGCGCTCAACAACTTGCTCAAGCTAAAGCCCATCCTCGTATTGACTACCGAGTTGAGCCTGCCGAAAAAACTTCTCTCTTAGATGCTTCTGTTGACTTAGTGACTGTAGCCCAAGCCATTCATTGGTTTAAGCATGATCTTTTTTATCAAGAAGTCCAGCGGGTCATAAAGTCAGGGGGAGTCTTAGCTTTGTGGGTCTATGGGCTACATCATATTAATGATAAGATAGATCCCGTGACACGTGATTATTATAGTAAGATCGTAGGCCCTTTTTGGCCTCCAGAAAGAAAATATATAGAAGAAAAATTACAAACCCTGCCTTTTCCTTTTAAAGCCATTAAGACACCTAAGTTTTTTATTGATTTGGAGTGGGACCTAGAAGAAGCCTTGCAATATTTTAGAACTTGGTCGGCTACCCAAAAGTATCAAACTTATCATCAAAAAGATCCTGTGGCTCTTATTGAAAAAGATTTTTCTAAAGCTTGGGGTGATCCGCAGAAAAAAAATAAAGTAAGCTGGCCTCTTTATCTAAGAGTGGCTAGACTCTAGCTTATTTGCTTAGGTGTTTTGTCTTTCTAATTCTTTTAAAGCCTCTTCATCAGAAAAGCCGATTTTAGTTAAAAAACTAGCGCTAGGTTCCCAAGTGTATTCTTTTAATTTAATTTTTTCTTTTTGATTAAACTTAAGACCTTCTTTTTGTAATTTTCTCTTTTGTAGAGAAGCAAAGCCTAGACGATAGGTGGAGAGTCCTCCTTGAGCATTAATCACCCGGTGCCAGGGGAGTTTAAATTTTTCGCTCTCAGTCATTAAAACACCTCCCACATGACGGGCTCCTCGGGGAAAACCTGCCAGGCTAGCCACCTGTCCATAGCTCAAGACCTTACCTTTAGGGATGGCTTTAACAATTTTAATTACTTTTTCTTTAAAGTTCATCTTGATTTAAATAATGATTTTGGATTTCTCCATTAACCATAACCCAATCCACTTGTTTGGCTTTAAACAATTTTTCTAGAGCTGTTTTTTGGTTTAAGGACTCTTCTGTTTTTAAAGCAATCAAGTCAGCGTAGCCTCCGCAAATTACTTCTCCAACTTGGCCAGACAAATCCAGTCCCTTAGCTCCATGGAGGGTAGCCATAGTAAAAATTTCTTCTAAGCTTAAAAAAGCAAAGTTTGTTTTCATGCTTCTCATGACTTCTAGCATGCTTAAACTAGAAGCGCTGGATAGACTATCAGTGCCTAAAGCCACGGGGATTTTTCTTTTTTGAGTTTCTTTTAATGGAAAGGCTTGATGGGCAAAGTAAGCATGGGAAAGGGGACAATGGACAATAACATTGCCGTGACTTTGGATAAGGTCAAAGTCTTCTTGATCAAGATAATTGCCATGGACCACTAAGAGATTTCCACGCCAGCGCTGTTTTAATTCTTGAATTGCGCTGGATGCTTGGCGCTTTAATGCTGAGCCCCTCAGCTCGATAAAGTCAGCCATTTCGCCTGTTTTTTCTTTAAAATATTGGTCTTCTGCCTGACTTTCTGCCAGGTGTAAGCTTAATAGGTTATTTTCTTCTTTTAAGATCTTAAATAGGGTTTCTGCCTCTAAGGCATGAACCGAGTGGGGAGAAGGCGTAAAAAAGATCTTAGGATTTTGTTTAAAGACTGGCTTTAGGCTTAAAGCTACTTGGTAAAGTAAATTTGCTAATTCCTGTTTAAGGCCAAGCACTTCTCCAAAGATCCTGGCCCTTAAAGGGCTATGAAGCCAAGCTTCGGGTGGGCTATCTAGACTAAAGTGTTCTCCAATCGTCGTTGTTCCTCCCTTTAGGCTTAAAGCAAAGCCTTTTTCAAAAACTTTTTGAGAACTAGGAAACTTACTTTTGGCCACTAAGATTTTTTCTATCCAACGACAAAAAGAACCGGGATAAGTCAGTGCCTGGAGATGGCTAAGTTCTAAATGGGCGTGGGCATTAATTAGTCCAGGATAGAGAATACCAGGAAAATCTATTTGTTTAGGATCTGCTTTGGCTTGACTAGAAAGCTTTTCTTTAAAAGCGATTTCTTGGATTTTACCTTCTTTAATCCAAATAATAGGGTCTTTAATTAAATCCTTTTGTGGATTTTTTAAAAATCTTGCACGGATTAACATGTTTTTTAATTAGTCTTGGTTGAGGAATCTTCCGATTGATCTAGGATTAAAAACACTTCATCTTCTTTCATGAGCCCTAGTTTTTCTCTTGCTAAATATTCCACTTGGCTAGGTTCTTTTAATAAAAGAATTTCTTCTTTAAGATTTTTTTGTTCTACCAAGAGTTCTTGGTTTTCTTTTTGAAGACTTTCATAAAGGTTTTTGTATTTCATGCTATCTAAAAGACCGTTTTCTCCAAAAAGTCCTAAAAAACCAAAGAGACTCACTATAGCAACAAAACTAATAATAAAGGTGCGTTTTAAACTTAAATTAAGCGGACTAGCCTTCTTTACTTGTTTTTTTCTTTGTCTAGCCATGGTGGTTTATTCCTTGCTGCCTATGATTTTTAGAGTGCCTGATAAGTTTTTGTCCTCTTTACCTTTTTGATCAGGAAACTTGGCTTTCCAATAATAGTTTCCGCTTTCTGTAGTAAAATCCAAACGAAAACTCAATGCCTGACGAAACCGATCATTACCCAAGTCCTGAGTAGGGCTAAAATTGATTTCACCTAGGTCTATTTTTTTATTATTTTGGTCTAGGATTTCAAAACTAATGGGCTTTACGGGGTGACTAAGGCTTTCCCAAACAAAAAACAACCACTCTCCTGAATAAAAATTTCCATTAGACTGAGGTTTTAAAGGATCAGAAGAAGTGCTTAAAAAATACTCTCCTAACTCGTAAGATCCTAAGGGAAGTGTTTGTTTGGGAGAAGAAGCTTGCTTTGAAATTTTTTTGTCTTTTTCTTTTAATAATTCCACTAGCCACAGTTGGTTTAACTCCCAATAACTATCGATTTTGAAATAACGTTTGATAAGACTATGTTGATTTTGACTAGCACCAAAGATGCTTAAAATTAATAAAGCTAAGCTTAGTATAGCGAGAGCTTTTTTAGCTTTAATTTTAGGAACAAAATAAACCTGAGTCCGGGCAACGAGATCTCCTAGTCTCTGTCTTCTAGGAGTCACAGCACTTAATCCATAACCTAAAATTAAATCCAAAGGTATAAAGAGAGTTCTTAATAAAGCCTGAGACAAATGAATGTTTTCACCTTCCTCAGACAAGACTCTTAGACTAAAAATCCATTTGCCGGGAGTGCTAAAGCCCAGACCTTCGACCAAAGCAAAGTAACTTAAAAAGGCTAAGGGAGCAGAGACATAAAGTAGGTTACTTAAAATAGGTTTAGTCCAGTCCATCATGGCCAAAAGACTAAAGCCAAGGCCAAGGCTGAGGCTTAAGTCTAATGCTCCCGCCAAAAGCCGGCGCCATAGGGGAGCTTTTTTAAGTTGGCTGCTTGGTATTTTTACTTTGCTAGCTTGAGGTTTTTGTAGGACCTGAGTGCCTGCAAAGCGGTCTCCTAGGCTTTGGTCTTGGACAGACTGATCCATACTAAGCAGGCTTAAGAAAAAAGGAGGTAGGTAGTCGATGGGTTTAAGCAAAGTCCTCTTTAAAGCCCCTTTAAAACCTAAATGGGAACCATCAAGACAACGTATTCTTAGTCCGCAGATAAGCTTGCCCAAGCTTAAACCCCAAATGCCTTCTAAAATAAAATAATAAAGTCCGGATAAAAGAAAAATAACACCTAAATAAATCAAGAGGTGTTGAGAGCTTTCATAAAGCCCCTTGAGGTTTTTAAGATCTAAAAATTTAACTAAATAAAGCCCCACAAAACGGTTTAGGAGGTAGAGAAAACCCATATCTAGCAGAAAAGCTAAAAATCTAAGAGCTCTTGGGGCTTTTTCATAACTCCAGGGGCTTTGTTTTTCTATCAGAGGGGGGAGAGGAGAGCTTTCTTGAGGGGGAACAGGCTTAGGAGGAAGTTTTTCCTGGTAAGTCATTTCTTCTTCTAAGGGAGTGGTGATTTCATCATGGATCAATACCCTAGAGGAACGCCGATAATCGATTTCCGTTTGTTCTTCATCATCTTCCCATAATGGTGCCATCTCCTTTAACTATCATGTAGGTAATAAAAAATCGAAATAAAAAAGAGACTTGGGGGGACATAAAAGAAGCCCGCCATCTTTTAAAGCACTTGGGCCTCAAAGCTGCCCTGAGCTACCCGGATAAGCACTTGGTCTTTTGCTTTAACTTGAGAGCTTTTTTGTACCAGAGTCTTAGAGTCCTTTTTTTGAACCACGGCGTAACCTCGTTTTAAGGTATTAAGTGGTGATAAAAGGTCTAATTTGGTCTCTAGATAGTTTAAAGTATCTCTTTTGCTTTTTAATAAAACTTCTAAATTTTCTTCTAACTTTACTTCTAGTTCGCTTAAGCGCTGAGCACGTTCTTCTAAGAACCTTTTGGGGCTTTTTAATTGTTCTTTAAGAAATTTGATTTGAAGACGGCCTTGCTCCAGGCGGGCTGTGATGTTTTGCTTAAGATGTCTTTTGAGAAGAAAGATTTTTTCTTCTAAGTCACTTAAAACCGGCACGGCTAGTTCGGCTGCAGCCGAAGGGGTGGGGGCTCTTAGATCGGCGACAAAGTCCGCAATGCTAAAGTCTGTTTCATGGCCAACGGCTGAAATAATAGGAATTTGGGAGGCAAAGATAGTGCGGGCGACGATTTCGCTATTAAAGGGCATCAGGTCTTCTAAAGATCCTCCGCCTCGGCCTACAATTAATAAATCGGCTTTGCCATACTGATTTTGCAAAGCAATAGCTTGGGCGATGGATTGGGGAGCATCCTCTCCTTGGACTAAGCAGGGAGTAAGTAAGATTTCTAACCTAGGATGACGGCGTTTTAACACCTGTAGAAGATCCCTTAAGGCTGCTCCTTTTTCAGAAGTAACAAGGCCAATGATTTTGGGAAAAAAAGGAAGAGCTTTTTTATATTTTGTTTCAAACAGGCCTTCTTGACTTAGTTTTTCTTTGAGTTGTTCAAAGGCTAGTTGCAAAGCACCTAAGCCCTTGGGTTCCATGCTTTCTACGACAATTTGTAATTGTCCTCTGACTTCGTAGAGGGTCAATCTTCCTTGCAGGACTACCTCGAGACCATCCTCAGGTTTAAATTTGAGTATACGGTTAGCTCCTTTAAACATCACAGCGGCTATTTGAGCGTTTTCGTCTTTAAGAGAAAAATAAAAGTGACCTGAAGGATAGGCTTTAAAGTTACTGATTTCTCCAAGAACCTGGACCCAGGCAAAGTCCGATTCTAAGTTTGTCTGAATCGCTTGGCAGAGTTCACTAACTTTAAAAATAACAGAAGAAGCCAACATAGGAATGATTGGTTTACAATTCTGTTAAG
>JAGRNM010000045.1 GCA_020440745.1 Deltaproteobacteria bacterium | reverse complement strand
CCTGCTTCGTGCGTGATTAAACTTTTAACATCTTCGGCGTCTAAAATTCGTTCGCAAGGAGGGCAACCTTCTTTTTCTACAACAGGCGCAATGCAAGCACCGCTAAAAATGGCGTAGGCTTTTTTAATGATAGTGGCTTCTTCGCCAATATCCTGACGGCTGATTTCTTTAAAGCTAGCCACTCCCATAGTAGAAAACTGGGTACAAGATCCAAAAAGATCCTCAATGATTGATCCGTCTTCGTCAAAGATAATGGGACTAAGGCACTCAGTGTCTTCATCATCATCATAACAAGCGTGGAGAGAAGAATCATAAAACTCTCGGTAATTGGTCCTAGTCGTATTGCCTCCGTCGGAGAGTTGGGGTCCCCAAACAAAGTCTAAGTCCACTCCCGGGACCGAAAGCCATTGGTGAAAAGCTTCTTCCACAAGCTTTAAAGAAGCTTCATGATCATAGACGCCTTCTTTTAAAGCTCCCTGCTCAGCATTTAAAATCACTTGTCCTTTCCAAGCAAAGGCCTGTCCATTGATATTGGACTTTAAAAAACTTCCTGCCCAAGCCGAAGGGGCACTCAAGCTAAGACAAAGTAATACCAAGACAAAAAGCTGCCGCGATTTTTTCACCCTTTTTTCCTTTTTATGCTTATCAAGAGCCAATGCTAATTTTTGTCTTTTTATAAAAACATCAGCCTTCTTTTTAATTTTTTCATTTTTGTTTTTTTTGAAGCATCCGTAGAAGCTAACCTAAGAAGGCTAGCCAACTTGTTCTTTAAGAAAAGAAAGAAACAAGCTTCCTTTGGGACCTTGCGAGAAGTGTACGTTATTTTGTAAAAATATCAAGGCTTCCAACAAAATTTGGAATAATTATTTAAGTACTTGATTTTATTAATTAATTTATTAAAATCAAGAAGCTTGATCCTTAAGCTTAAGCTATACTAAGTCGCTTACATGCCATCTTTACCTAAACATTTAGAAAATCTTTTTCCCCATGAAGACCTTTTTGGTGCTCTGGTAGGCTACGAGTTAGAGAGTTACGAAGAAGGTAAGGTGAGGACCTCTTTAAAGATTGAAAAAAAACATTTAAGCCCTTCGGGCAAAGTCCATGGAGGAGTGATTAGTTCTTTTGTGGATTGGTCGATGGGGGCAGCGGTTTTTACTACCATCAAACCAGGCATGCTTTGTTCTACTATCGAATTTAAAATTAACTACCTCAGTGGAGTCCAGTTGGGAGAGAAGATCTTTGCTGATTCAAAGATCAAGTTTAGAGGTCGTTCCCATGCCGTGATTGAGTGCCATGTTTTTAGAGAAGAAGGAAAAGACGTGGCGGTAGCTTTGGGCACTTTTAATATTTATTTGGCAGGCAAATAAAGCAACTCAAAGACTTAGCCTTGTTTTTTTTCTTTTTGGACAGCTATTAAAATCAATGGAGGTTATTGTGAGTCAAGCGGTGTTGTTGGAAAAAAAAGGTTTAGTAGCCGAGATTATTCTCAATAAACCAGAAGAGCTCAATGCCATGAATCCCGAATTAATCGAGGCCTTGGCTCAGGCAGTTCAAGCTTGTAATGCTCCAGAGATTAAAGCAGTGGTCCTTAGCGCTAAGGGGCGTTGTTTTTGTGCCGGCGGGGATATTAAATTTTTTAATCAAAGGATTCAAAACAAAGAAGCCATCCCTAAGAGCATGGTGGATCGTCTTCATGAGATGATCGAAAGTTTACGTAATCTAGAAAAACCCGTTTTAGCTTCGGTACAGGGAGCAGCAGCGGGAGCAGGGGCGCCTTTAGTCTTGGCCTGTGATCTGGCTATTGCTTCTGAAGAGACAGTATTTAATTTGGCCTATGCCCGTATTGGTCTTACTCCTGATGGCAGTTCTACTTATTTTCTTCCTAAGCATGTGGGTATGAAAAAAGCGGCTGAGATTTTTATGATGATGCCCAATCTTTCTGCCCAAGAAGCTAAGGAATTAGGATTGATTAATTGGATAGTTCCTTTAGAGGAACTCAAAGTCAAAACCGAAGAGATTGCCTTGCAACTGGCTCAAGGACCCACCCAAGTCTTTGGACGTCTTAAAAAACTTTTGCAAGGGAGCTATACTAATACGCTTCACGAACAACTTAGCTTGGAGACAAAAAATATCTGCGAGTCCAGTCTTACTGATCATTTTAAGGAGGGGGTTGAGTCTTTTTTAGAAAAAAGGCCTCCTAGATTTTTAGATCTCTAAAATAAATTGCTACTGTTAAGGTCCGTTCATGTTTGTGTTTGTCAAAAAAAATTTTCCAAGCTTTTTTATTGTTGCCTTACTATTTTTAAGTGCTTGCCAAGGTGACTTGGACTTTGATCGGCAATTAATCGTGGGGGCCTATACAGCGCCTCGAGAAGCCTTGAGGGAAATTAACCGAGCCTTTGAAAAGAAATGGCAGCAAGAAAAAAAACAAAGTATTTCTATTAAAGCTTCTTTTTTAAGTTCTGGAGCTCAGTCTAGAGCGGTGAAGGATGGTTTTGGCGCCCAGGTGGTTTTTTTGGCTCTGGATTCGGATGTTGAGCGTTTGGTTGAGGCAGGACTAGTGGATCCTCAGTGGAGAGAGAACACTCCCCATCAAGGAGTTTTAGTCGAGTCTAGGGTGGCCTTTGCCGTGAGAGCTAAAAATCCCAAAGCCATTCATGATTGGTCAGATCTATTAAAGCCAGGTTTAACATTGGTGACTCCCAATCCTAAGACTAGCGGCGGGGCACAGTGGAACGTCTTGGCTGCCTACGGAGCTGCCCTCAGGGGACATGTCCATGGTTTTGAGGCGACACCCCAAGGTGCAGGGAATTTTTTAAAAGTTTTATTAAGACAAGTCTTAGCTATGGATAAGGGTGCTAGGGATTCTATTTTGAGTTTTGAAAGAGGTTTGGGCGATGTGGCCTTAAGTTATGAAAACGAAATTTTAACCGGTCAGCGTTATGGTAAAAAATACGAGTTGGTTTTGCCAAAGTCAACGATGCGTATCCAAAACCCGGTAGCCTTGGTCAAAGCTAACCTTAAGGATCCTCTTCAAAAGGAATTAGCCCAGGCCTACCTGGCTTATCTTTTTAGTCAAGAGGCGCAAAGTATTTTTGCTAAGCATGGTTTTAGACCGGTGCTAGAAGGAATGAAAAATAAATTTTCTGAGGCAGAGGATTTATTTGATATTAGTTTTTTTGGGGGCTGGTCTAAGGCTACTCGAGATTTTTTTGCTAAGGGAGGCATTTTTGTTAAAGCCTCTGAGGGAGCCAGGACTGATTTTTAAATTTTTTTTAAAAAAAGATAGAAAGGCATTTTTTTGAAGCGATCCAATAAAGCATCTCCCGCTTGGCAATTTAGCGGCAGTGGTTTAAGACTAATAGCTTTAAGCTATTTGGTCTTGCTGGTGGTCTTGCCTTTGTCAGCCATCTTTTATGATGGTTTTCGTGAAGGTCTTTTTACTTTTTTAGAAAACATCTTAAGGCCCAGCGCTTGGGCTGCTCTTAAATTGAGTCTGTGGACGGCGGCAGTGATGGCCTTATTTAATGGTATGATGGGGACCTTAACCGCTTATGTCTTAGTTAGGTATGATTTTTGGGGAAAATCTTTTTTAAATACAATTGTGGACTTGCCCTTTGCGATTCCTTCTTTGGTTACGGGTGTGATGTTGGTAGCCTTGTATGGGCCCGAGGGTTTTTTGGGAGAATTTCTTCAAGAAGGTCTGGGCTTAAGAATTTTGTTTGCTCCTCCGGCTATTGTAATCGCCTTGTTGTTTATTAATTTTCCTGTGGTGGTCAGAAGCGTCCAGCCGGTTTTAGAAGAATTAGATCCTAGTCAAGAAGAGGCAGCAGCTACCTTAGGCGCTTCCCCTTGGAGGATTTTTAGAAGTGTTATTTTTCCTGCCATTAGACCTGCTACTTGGACAGGGGTCTTGCTAAGCTTTGCAAGAGCCTTGGGCGAATTTGGTGCGGTGGTGGTAGTGGCGGGTAACTTGCCGCTTTTTTCTCAGACAGCTGCGGTTTATGTATGGGGAGAAATTGAATCAGAGAATCGTCTAGGCGCCAGTGCTATGTCTATTGTTTTGTTAGCAGTTTCTTTTTTATTAGTGCTTTTAGTGGATTGGCTCCAAACCAGGAGGAGGGCGGTCCATGCTACTTAAAAAAACCAAAGGCTTTAAGCCTTTACTAATCACTATTGTATTTGTTTATTTACTTTGGCTTTTGGGTTTGCCCTTATGGACCCTTATCCAAGAGGCCTACCAAGAAGGCTGGACAAAAATCTCCCAAGAACTTTTTAGTCTAGAAGTCTTAAGGGCTTTTGGCTTAACTCTATTGCTTTGCTTAAGTGCAGTGGTTTTTAATGGTATCTTTGGGACGGCCTTAGCCTTAGTTTTGGTAAGGCAAAATTTTAGGGGTAAGTCCTTAATCTTTGGGCTATTGGATTTGCCCTTTGCTATTTCAGCGGTGGTAGTGGGTTATGCTTTGATTTTACTCTTTGGCCATGGGGGAATTTTAGCAGGTATGGCAGAGGCTTTGGGGATTCGTTTAGTTTTTTCAGTGCCAGGTATGGTGATTGCTACTTTATTTGTCACTTTTCCTTTTGTGGTGAGAGAGCTTTTGCCGGTTTTACAAGAGCTGGGAGAAGAACAAGAACAGGCCGCCGCCACTTTGGGAGCAAGCCCTAGGCAGATTTTTTTTAGCGTGACTCTGCCTAATATTAAATGGCCTTTGCTTTATGGCTTAAGTTTGAGTTTTGCAAGGGCTTTGGGAGAATTTGGTGCGGTCTTGGTAGTAGGCGCTGGCATTGCTGGTTTTACCGAGACAGCTACCATCTTTGTATTTCGCGCTTTAGAAGAAAGAATGTATGCAGGAGCTTATGGGGCCAGTTTATTATTAATTTTGCTTTCTTTAATTTTATTAATTTCTATGGAAGCTGTAAAAAAGGCAAAAAATTAAGAAATGAGTTGTTGGTTGTTCGTTCTTAGTTCTTAGTATAATAGGTTTCACGAACAACCAACAACGAACAACCAATTATGGGCGTTGAAGTTAAAAATTTATCTAAAGAATTTAATACCGCACAAGGGGTCCATGTAGCGGTCAAGGGAGTGAGTTTTGAAGTAGAGGAAGGCTCGCTCTCAGCCCTTTTGGGTCCTAGTGGTAGTGGTAAGTCTACGGTCTTACGCATGATAGCTGGCTTGGAGACTCCTGACTCTGGAGAAGTCTTTCTCAATGGAGAAGCCGTCTGTCACTTGCCTCCGCAAAAAAGAGGCGTAGGCTTCGTTTTTCAAAACTACGCTTTGTTTAAACACCTTAAGGTGAGCGAAAATATATCCTTTGGTCTTAAATTAAAAAAAGTTCCTGCGGAAGAAGCTCAGGCTAGAGTAGAAGAACTCTTAGTCCTCTTTGGCTTAGCTGGTTTGGGAGAACGTTATCCCCATCAACTTTCAGGAGGTCAAAGACAACGCGTTGCCTTAGCCAGGGCGCTGGCTCCTAAGCCTAAGGTTTTATTATTAGATGAGCCCTTTGGAGCGGTAGACGCTAAAATCAGAGAAGAACTACGTGATTGGTTAAGAAAACTTCATGAAGACATTCATGTCACTAGCCTCATGGTTACCCACGATCAAGAAGAAGCCTTGGAAATTTGCGATAAGATTGTGGTGATGAATCAAGGTCTTATTGAACAAGTTGGCAAGCCGGAAGAAATCTATAACACGCCGGCTAGTGAATTTGTTGCCCACTTTGTGGGATCAATGAATATTGTTGAGACTAAAGCAAAGGCTAAACAAGTTAATGTGGGTCCTTATCGTTTTGAGACAGAAAAATTTGACGACATCGAAAAAGGCGACCCTGTTAAGCTATTTTTTAGACCTCAGGATATTTATCTTTCTAGCAACCTCAAAATTTATCGCAGTCACGGCACGATTGAGCGGGTGAGTTTTTTAGGAATTAATATGAAGGTTGAACTAAAAAGCGAAGAGGGTTTTAGGTTTTTTGCCATTATCCCCCAATATATTTTTCAACGGGAAGGTTTTAAAGAAGGGCAAGTGGTTAGTTATCACATTGAAGAAATGAGTTATCTTAATTTAAGAGAAGGTGGAGAGATTAAAAAATTTACGGTGTCTAATTATCTTTAAACTTTGGAGCATTTTGCCATGTCGGTCATGTTTCATCTTGCTTTTCCCTCTCATGACTTAGATCAGGCCTATGACTTTTATATTAAAGCTTTGGGTTGTGAGGCGGGTAGGCGTAGTGAACATGCTCTTATTATTAATTTTTTTGGTCACCAGATTGTCGCTCAAAAAGTAAAGGCCCTTTCTTCTCAACAAAAAGGCATTTATCCACGGCACTTTGGTGTGGTGCTAGCAAGCTTGGAGGCTTGGGAAGCTTTAAAAGAGCAAGTGCAAGACAAGGGTTTAAAATTTTATCAAGCCCCTAAAGTTCGTTATCAAGGGCAAGCTTTGGAGCATTATACTTTCTTTTTAGAAGATCCCTCTCATAATCTTTTGGAGTTTAAATTTTATTCAGAATCCGAAGCAATTTTTGGTCATGGAGAAGTATCTAGCGTGGGAGAGGAAGAGCGTTAACGGGGCGGTAAGGGAAAGACTAAAAAGGAAGCCTTGAAGATGATTGCAGACGCCATTGAGCTTCTCATTGACCAAAAGGGATTTAAAATTTTTGTGGAGCCTTTGGGTTGAGAAGAGTTCTTAGTTTCCTCTAAAGAACTGATTCCTTTAATTGATTTGTTTTTGAAGCGACAGCGGGAAGCGTAAAATCTATCAGTGTGCAAAATGGCTAAAGCGATGCAATACTGTACCCATGGTTCTTATGCTTAGTATGAAACTGGAAAGTCTATTCCCAGAATCGATTTTATTGATCGTTTTATCAAGGCCTTGAAACCAAATGCTGGACTTTGTTTAAGTGTGCTCAGTCGATGAGTCCCTTTCTTTTAAAATCAATTCTGCTGTCTTTTGTCCCATAGCTACGGCACTCTCTAAAGTGCCGGGAAAATCTGGGTGCATCCAGTCTCCAGTAATAAAAAGCCCTTGGGCTAATTGAAAAGGAATAGCTTCACTGAGTAAGCCAGTGGAGCCGCTATAGGTGGCTTCCCATTCTTTGATGACTTGGCTGTGTTCTAGTGGAATGTCTTTTAGCTGTGGAAAAAACTTTTCTAATTCTTTTTGGGCCATTGCGACTAGCCAGTTTTTGTTTTTTTGAGTCAGATCGGAATCGGCGCTGATAACTAAGCTTAAATAAGGACGACCGCTTTGGTGAAGCACTTTAGCTTTGGTAAAGACCCACTGTAAAGGACTGTCTAGGAGAGCGCTAAATTTTTTGGTATCAGGTAGTTTTTTGTACCAAAGATTAATGGATAGGATGGGCGAGCTTTTAAATTTTTTTAATTTTTCTAAAAGTGTTGGGTCTTGCCAGGAAGAGGCTTCCAAGACTTTTACTAAGGAGGTGGGAGGAATTGCTAGGACAAGGTAAGGTGCTAAGAGTTTTTTGCCGCTTTGACTTTGTACTTCCCATTGGTCTTTTTGTTTTTGAAGACTTTTAATTTGTTCTTGAAAAAAAAGCTTGGTCCCCATTTTTTTTAAAATATCTTCCGCTGGTTTGCCAAAGACCTCACTTAAACCTTCGCCTGCAAAGATCAATTGCGAGGCTTCTTTAGACTTTAATAAAGAAGCCTGTAGTGTTTGAATCAGTCGGTGGCTGCTGGCGGTTTCTATTTTTTCATTAAGAGTGGCTAGGGTAAAGGGTTCCCAAAAGACTTTAATGGCTCGCTCGGTTTGTTGGGATTCTAGTAACATTCTTTTGACCGAGATTTTATCATGGGCCCTGGGGGGAAACTTAGCTGCTTTTTTTTGGATCCAACGCATCAGCTTAGCGATCTTCCACTTGTCTTTGGCTTTAAGGGCTGGAAAACTTAAAAAGCCCCAAGCAAGTCCTAGGGGATGGGGAAGATTTGCAGCCCTTAGATCCGCCTGACCCTTAGGGGATTGATAGGGAACATGGAGGGAGTCTTGTGGCTTGATTTTATCTAGGCTGCCTAAGTCTTGAAGTAAGTTTAAAGTCTCTGAGTAAGCGCCCATTAAAAGATGTTGACCATTATCCACGATGCTACCGGTCTTCTTTTCTTGAAAAGAATAAGCCCGTCCGCCTAAAAAGGCGCGTTTTTCTAAGAGGCTGACTTTAAGTCCTCTTTGGCCTAAACTAAGCGCAGCTCGAATACCGGCAAGTCCACCACCGACGACAATCACTTCTTTTTGGGACATGGATTCTTCCTAGCAATTGCAAAGGCTCTGCGCTAGGTTTTCTTGCAGGATATTTAAAAAGGAGTTTTTTTGATGAATTTAGTGACTCCACAAGAAATTTTAAATTTTTGGTTTGGTTCGGATCCAGATCATCCACTACAAAACTCCGCCGCTTGGTGGAAAAAAGATTCCGCTTTTGATGCCGAGATTAAGGTGCGTTTTGGAGAGTCTTTGAGGAAAGCCGCCTCGGGTGAGTGTCAAACTTGGGAAGGGGAGGCTCTTTCTTGCTTGGCCTTAATTATCTTGTTGGATCAGTTTTCTAGAAATATTTATCGGGATCAGGCCAGAGCTTTTTTTCAGGATACCCAAAGCTTACACTTAAGCTTAAAGGCCTTAGAAAAAAAATTAGATCAACAACTTAATGTCGTCTATCGCAGTTTTCTCTATCTTCCCTTGATGCATGCGGAGGATCAAGAGATCCAAAAGTTAAGTTTGGAAGTTTTTAAAA
>JAGRNM010000044.1 GCA_020440745.1 Deltaproteobacteria bacterium | reverse complement strand
CTTAAAGCTCATGGAATGAAAAAAAATCTCTATCCCTCTCTCCTACTCATCGTGCTCTTGCATGCCTGTGGCCTGCCTAAGACTTCCATCCAAACCCATCCTAAAGAGGTTGAGGAACTTGCCTCTAAAAGTAAAGCTAGCTACGAAGCCGCTCAACTAGCCAAAAATAAAGAAGAAATTTTAATCAAAACCCAAGAAGGCTTAAGCTATGCTGAAGCTTGCCTTAAAAAAGAAAAAAACCAACTTGATTGCCTCTACTATCAGGCCCTAAACCGCGGACTACTAACCAAAAACCATATTCGAGGCTATCAAGATTCTTTAAAGCTTATGGTTAAGTCTTGTTCTCAAGTATTAGAAATTAAAGAAGATTATTCTTTTGCTGGTTGCCATCGTTTTTTGGGCAATCTTTATGCTAAAGCTCCTAGACTTTCTCTACAAAAAGAGGCCGTCACTCGAGATATGGACAAGGCCCTCTACCACCTTAAGCGAGCTGTAGAACTGGCCCCTGACTATGCTCTTAATCAACTTTTTTATGCCCGCACTTTATTTAAAGCAGGGGAATTAGAAAAAGCCAAAGTCGCTCTCCATCACTTTGAAACTTTATTAAGCCCAAGCCTTGACAAGGACTATCCAGAGTGGAAGAAGGAGTACACTCAACTCCGTGAGGACTTGAGCTAGAAGATATTTTTTATTTTTTATGGATTAAAATCAAAATCAGGAGAATCTCAATGCCTAGTGTTAATAAAGTGATCCTTATTGGAAACCTCGGACAAGATCCCGAACTACGCTTTACTCAAGGAGGCACACCGGTAGCCAACTTTAGCATCGCTACTAACGAATCTTGGACCAGCCGAGAAGGCAATCGTGAAGAACGCACCGAATGGCACCACATTGTTGTCTGGGGAAAAACCGCTGAACTCTGTAAAGAATTCTTAAGCAAAGGACGCACAGTCTACATCGAAGGACGTCTCCAAACCCGTGATTGGACGGACAAAGACGGCCACAACCGTCGCAGCACAGAAATCGTAGCTCAACAGGTGATCTTCCTAGGTGGTCGCGCTGAAGGCGGTCATGACATGCCAGAGGCTCCTATGCATATCGAAAACCTTCCCAATAATTCTGAAGAAGATATTCCTTTTTAAATCCTTTGTTCGTCAGTCGTTGTTGGTTGCTTATTAATGATTAAAATTTTTAACAAACAACCAACAACGAACAGCCAACAATGCATTAGCCATGTCTGTAAAAAAAATCATCATTATCGGTAGCGGTGCTGCCGGCTTAACCTCAGCGGTCTATGCCGCTAGAGCCAATCTCAATCCTTTGGTCATCGACGGCAGTCTTCCAGGAGGCCAACTCACCACAACGACTGACGTAGAAAACTTTCCCGGCTTTCCCGAAGGCGTGATGGGACCTGAGTTGATGGAAAGAATGCGCAAACAAGCCGAACGCTTTGGAACGGAGTTTCTTTTTGGTCAGGTAGAGTCTTGCGACTTTTCTGGTGAAATCAAAAAAATAAAAGTCAATGGCAAGGAGTTACAAGCCCACGCTGTTATTATCGGCACAGGTGCTTCTCCTAAACTCTTGGGTTTGGAAGAAGAAAAAAAACTCATGGGTCGAGGCGTCAGTACTTGCGCTACCTGTGATGGAGCCTTTTTTAGAGACGCTAACTTATTAGTCGTGGGAGGTGGTGATTCGGCTATGGAAGAAAGTACTTTTTTGACTAAGTTTGCCAAAAAAGTAACCCTAGTCCATCGTCGGGATGAATTTAGGGCTAGCAAAATCATGCAAGAACGAACTCTCAAAAATCCTAAGATCGAGGTCCTATGGAACACCAATTTAATTGCGATTGATGATCTACAAGCCGGCAAAGTCACCCAAGCCCATCTACAGAACACCCAAACCGGTGAAAAAAGCTCTTTAGAAGTAGAAGGTATTTTTATTGCGATTGGTCACATCCCCAATTCTCAAGCCTTTCAAGGACAAATCGACACGGACGACAACGGCTACATATTAGTCAAACAAGGAACCCATACCTCTAGCCCAGGAGTTTTTGCTGCCGGTGACTGTGTGGATCATGTCTATCGCCAAGCCATCACTGCTGCTGGCATGGGATGCATGGCAGCTCTAGATGCCGAACGTTATTTGACGGCAAAGGGGATCGAATAATTTTTGAATGATTATTTTTTGACCCCATCCAAAAAACACGCTTTTGGAATCCTACTAAGACAAGGATCTACTCAAGCTTTTTAAGACTCCTAAAAAAAATTAAAACGCTTGTGCGTCTTGACTTAACTCATCGCTTATTGCCTTTTAATCCTAGGTTCTTTGTACTTTTAAATTCCTTGGCATTTTTGTTGCAATGTCTTGTCAACATGGCACTTGCAAAACTACTTTCTGCTGGCTTACTTGGCATTGAGGCTTATCCTGTTCATGTGGAAGTGGACTTAAGCTACGCGGTCATGCCTAAGTGGTCTACCGTAGGACTAGCGGAAAACGCAGTCCGCGAATCCAAAGACCGAGTCATCGCAGCCTTACAAAATACGGGCTACCCCTTGCCCCCTAGACGGATCACTTTAAATCTAGCACCGGCTGATATTAAAAAAAGCGGTACAGCTTTTGACTTGCCCATTGCCCTGGGGCTTTTGGCAGCTCAAGGTATTTTAAAAGCAGAATCCCTAAAAGGACGCTACTTCTTAGGAGAACTAAGCCTTAACGGCCAACTTAGACCTGTGGGCGGTCTTCTTTCGGTAGCCCTAATGGTTAGAAAACAAAAGTCTCAAGAACTTATCATTCCTCAAGAAAATCTATTAGAAACTCAAGAGCTAAAGGGAGTACGCGTCTTAGGCGCTCAAGATCTTCCCAGTGTTGTAGAGTATTTAAACCAAAACAAAGACCTTAAAACACCTCAAGGACTCCCCACACAAACTCTTAACACAAAGGCTTCTTACCACCCTGATTTCTCTCAGGTAAGGGGACAAGCCCATGCCAAAAGAGCTTTAGAAATTGCTGCCAGCGGATTGCATAATATTTTAATGGTAGGCCCTCCGGGCACAGGCAAGAGTTTGCTAGCTAGTTGTTTACCTTCTATCCTGCCTCCCATGAACTTTGAAGAGCAACTAGGTAGCTCCCGTATTTATAGCTTATTAGGCCTACTTCCTCCTGGACTAGGACTTTTAAAAGAAAGACCCTTTAGGTCCCCCCATCATAATATCAGTGATGCGGGTCTCATTGGTGGTGGGAGCCATCCCAGACCAGGAGAGGTAAGTTTAGCCCACCACGGTGTGCTTTTTTTAGACGAATTACCCGAATTTAGAAAAAACGTTTTAGAGGCCCTTCGTCAGCCTCTAGAATCAGGACACGTCACCATCGCCCGCGCTTTGCAAAGCCTCACCTACCCTGCTCGTTTTTTATTAGCCGCTGCTATGAACCCTTGTCCCTGTGGCCAATTAGGTAATCCTAAAGTAGAATGCCGTTGCACACCCCACTCTATCCAACGCTATCAATCTAAACTTAGTGGCCCACTCCTAGATCGTATGGACTTGCAACTTGAAGTTCCTTCCCTCGATTATGAAGAAATTAGCCAAAGCCAATTAAGTGAAAATAGTAAATGTATCCGTCAAAGAGTCATGCGGGCTTGGGAGATTCAACAAAAGCGTTTTCAAGGCACTGGACTACAAAGTAACGCACAAATGAGACCTGCCGAAATTGAAAAATACTGCACCCTTGGCCAAGAAGAAAAACAATTGATTAAAAAAGCCATGGAGCAATGGAAACTCTCTGCCAGGGCCTACCACCGCATCCTCAAAGTAGCCCGTACTATCGCCGATCTAAAACAAAGCGAAAAAATTAATAAGCTACACTTAAGCGAAGCCCTCAACTACCGTTACCTAGACAAAAAAAACCACCACCAGGGCTTGATCTACTAGGTTTAAGCTATTTAAGAAATACGAAGTTTTTTACTTTTAGAGTAATTTTTAGAAAGATTAGCACCCAGCCATGGGTCTTCTTTTAATAAATGGGCTAGGCTACGTTTAAAGCCCTCAGGCAGGTCGGGAACCCCTAAGGAATCACTTAAGTAATGATTGACCTGAGAGGCTAGCTTTTTCCATCGATAAGCCTCTAAAGAAATAACCTTAGCTCCTTGATTTTTTTGCTTTTTCTCTAGTTGCATGACTTTTTTCTCCTTCTCTATCTATCCCCATTTTTTAGCTTTTTTGGGCTAAATTTCTCTTCCTGATACCCTTTCTAGCTTATTTTTCGTCTAAGTGCGGCAAATGTTGCGTCTTTTTTAAGAAGAAGCTATAGAGCCCTCCACCAAGGCAAGTGCCTAAAAAATAAGGAGCTAAATCATGAGCAAAAAAATCGCCCCAGCCGAAGGCAAGTTAGGAATTTTATTAGTAGGATTAGGAGCGGTCAGTACCACTTTTGTCGCGGGTGTGGAACTCGTTAAAAGAGGTCTTTCTGTCCCGATGGGTTCTTTAACCCAGATGGGTCATATCCGCCTAGGTAAGCGCACCGAAAAAAACTCCCCCCTTGTCAAAGACTTTGTCCCCCTAGCTCAATTAGAGGACCTAAGCTTTGCAGCCTGGGATGTCTTTGAAGACAACGCCTACGAAGCCGCTGTTAAAGCCGGTGTATTGACTCCAGAAGACTTAGAAAAAATTAAAGAACCCCTCAGTCAGCTTAAGCCCTACCCTGCGGCTTTTGATCGAAACTACGTCAAAAAGCTAGAAGGAAAACATATTAAAACTGGTAATCGACGGGAGATTGCCCAATCCATCATAGCGGACATTGAAGACTTTAAACAAAAAAGTGGAGTCAGCCGCCTGGTAATGATCTGGTGTGGTTCTACCGAAGTCTTTCTCAAAGCGGGCCCTGCTCACCAAAGCTTAAGCACCTTTGAAAAAGCCTTAGATCAAGATGACAAGAGCATAGCCCCTAGTATGCTTTATGCCTATGCTGCTTTAAAGCAAGGCATCCCCTTTGCCAATGGCGCTCCTAACCTAACAGTGGATATCCCCGCACTACAGGAACTAGCCCATGAAACTAACACACCTATCTCAGGCAAAGACTTTAAGACCGGTCAGACTTTAATGAAAACTATCTTAGCCCCTGGATTTAAGGCCCGTTATTTAGGACTTTCGGGATGGTTTTCTACCAATATCTTGGGTAATCGCGACGGTGAAGTTTTGGATGACCCAGAAAATTTTAAAACCAAAGAAGAAAGCAAACTAGGAGTCTTAGACACTATTTTGCAACCTACACTTTATCCAGAACTCTACGGCAATCTTTACCATAAAGTACGCATCAACTACTACCCTCCTAGAAAAGACAATAAAGAAGGCTGGGACAACATCGATCTCTTAGGCTGGCTAGGTTATCCTATGCAAATCAAAGTGGACTTTTTGTGTCGTGATAGCATCCTGGCAGCTCCTTTAGTTTTGGATCTAGTTTTGTTTTCTGATTTAGCCAAACGAGCCGGCATGCGCGGTATCCAAGAATGGCTGAGCTTTTATTACAAAAGCCCCATGACAGCTCCTGACCTTTATCCAGAACACAATCTCTTTATTCAGGAGATGAAACTTAAGAATACGCTGCGCTATCTCATGGGAGAAGAACAAATTACCCACTTAGGAATCGAGTATTACAATAATTTTAAGGACTAGTATAAAAGGACTTAAAAAACACATCCAAACTCAAAGCTGCAAGCCAGTGATGCTGTGTTTCGCCAGAAACAAAGGCAAAATTTTGGACTCTTTCATAAGCTCCTTCTAGTTTAAGTCTCAAAGGGATTTCTTCTGGTTCAAAGTTCCAATAAGCGCCTAGACGGAGCCTTGTTTCCTCTACTCGGTCTTCAACCTTAGAAAAACTAAGCCCACCATCGGAGACTCCACCAATATATCTATCCTCACTTCTAGACTCCCAAGCCCCATGCAAGGCCAGACGATGCTCGGGCCTAAGCTCATAATAAACTTTAAAGTAAAAACCTTGAGCATCGGGCCCTAAATCATCTCCCAAAATATTTTGATTAAGGGACCAACCACTTTGAAATTGAGGATGACGATAATAACGAATACCAGTCCGACGGTATTCCAAACGCAAGGACAAACGACCATCGTCCGTCAACCTGGGCAACCAAACTCCCAACACATGACCAGCATCTTCAATCCAAAACTTTTTTTGATCTTTGCCTGGCGTATCATCAAAGATGGCTTCTAAATAAAGCTCACTTCCCCTTAATCTTTTAAAGTGAAAACGAAAATCAAAGCCTCCCATCTTATTATCCACCTGAGCCTGAGCGCCGGTAAGAAACTGAACTAGAGGAAAAATATCCGTCAGACGTGTCCCCAAACCCGCAGAAGGGGCTCCCTCTCCTCCAAAGAGCGTCATATTACTAAGCCCAAACTCAAAAAAAGAATAAGGCTGAAAACTAAGCTTTGTACCCACCAATTTAGAGTGGGGAAAATGCTGCTCCGGTCCTAGATCTGCAAAGAAAAAACTAAACTTAGCAGGACCTAAAACTTTAAAAACCCAAGGCAAGCGAAAAGGCAAATCATTAGAAAGCTGAATAGCATCTAAAGGTCTTGCATTAGCAGAAAGTAAAAGGCCTCCATCTTCTCCCTGTCCCCAAAGGATAGCATCCCTACCCACCTGCACCTCTAAATTTTTAATTAAAAACTTTCCACTAAGCTGATGAATAAAAACTTTATTTTCTTGGCTTCCATCCTCCGCCAAGGCCAATTGCATTCTTTCTTGAGCTTGGAGATAAAAATAAGGACTCAAGCGAAAACCATGCTGAAGTTCCATGGCCAAATTAGAACCATTCACTAAGTGACGACCCTCTCTATACGCTATTAAAGGGTTTAAAGAAGCCTCTAAGAGACCTAAACCATTATCACCAAAGCCTCTTGGAGAAGCATCCAATTTTAAAAACCCCAGACTTAACTGACTAATCGGCTTGATTTCTACCTTAGTTAAATCTTGAGGACTTTCATTCCATAAAGTAGAAAAACGTCTTTTAATTTTATTAATTAGCCTTTGGGAACGCTTTAGCCTTTTTTCTACAGAAAAATCCTGCTGAGCTTGAGACAAATTTAAAAGAAGGTTTTTTTCGGCTTGCTTAGCCATCCAAACTATCTCCCGCTCCGAATAAGGCCTCTGCCCCACCACCCTATCCTTAATTAATCCCAAAGCCACCAAGGCATCCAAGTCTTGATAGACAGTATCCAAAACACTCACATTAGGAGAAGCCTGAGCAAACACTTGAGCAGGAAAAACCCACAATAAACTCAATAAAAATAAAAATCTTAAAATCACAGACTAGGGCCTAGCTTGGTCAAAGTCCCTAGGTCAAAGAGATTTAAAAGCGCTGAGGCAAACGTAACTTAGCAAAGCGTTTGATTAACTTTTGATAAACTTCAAAAGCTTCACCCTTCTTAGAAAAAGGATTCTGCAAAAGCTTTCTTACCTGAGGCCTAGGATAAAGCCCACGCACCATAGCGTAATAAAGCCTCTCCCCTAACATATAGCCCAAGGCTCGGCTTAGTGAGAGAAAAAACTCCGTCTGACGGGTGATTTTTCCTGGATGGGAGATGGGCTTAGATTTTTTCTCTAAGTGCTTAAAAGCTACAACCTCTTGGGCTACTTTTAAATTTAAACGAATCGAAGGATCTTGTTTTTTGTCTTTTAAAACTAAAATCTGAGCTTTAAACTCTTCTAGACTTAAACACTTGCGTTTGGGGTTTAAAATCTTAGAACCAAAAAAGCCAATAGCCTCTTCTAAAACACTAGCATAAAAACGATCCTCCGCCCTCTTAGGTGATTTAACCGATCCCATTAACAAATGACGAATAAACTGAGTTGCTTCTTCAGCAGCATGATTAAGACTTAAACTTCCCAAATAAACCCATTGTCGGTCTGGCAAATAATGAGCTTGGCTTTTTCCCAACTGCTTCAAGATTTTACTTTTTTCTTTAATAGAAAAACCACGGTCTGATTTGAGACGCTCAAAAAAACTTAAATCACCACAGGTAAAAACCTCTAAGTCTTCTAATTGCTCAGGAAGCTCTAAAGACAAAAAAACTCTAATTTGTTCTACTAAGTTTAAAAAATGCTCTCGGGGATGGGCATAGTCTAGCTCTTCTCCCTCCTGCTCTAACCAATGGAGATAGGACTGCTGCCAAACAACCGGTGGCGTATTCATTAGACAATAACTACGGCTATCCAAACGCACCACTTCTACTTGGTGTTCCAGATTGGCTTCGGCTAATTTCCAATAAATTTTTTCTGAATTTTGATAAACCAAAAGCTCTTTGGTTTTAGCAAAACGCTTTAAAAGACGATGCACCTGTCTTGGTAAATTTTCTGGAGCAATGTGCAAATCTCCTACTAAAACTAATAACTGATGATGGGGATGTTTTTGGTGAATCTCTTGCAGACGTCTAGCCATGGCCTCATCTCTTTTAATCAAACCAGAACCATGGGGCGCTGATTCAAGACCATAGACAGGAATTTGATAATAACGCGCAAAGTCAAAGATAGGCTCAAAATGCTCCCAAAGATCAAAAAAGAAAGATTGTTTTAAATTAATTCGCCTTAAAAAAGTAGAGCGGCTTAAATGCCCCTTCAGGTACTTCTCTAAGTCTTCTTGCTGTTCCTTTCTAATAATCTCCAGACACAAGACCATGGGATTTTGTTTAGCATTGAGTTGTTTTAAAATCCTTAAAAAGGCCCGTTGAGACTGAAAGTTAGTATGGTAATCACCCACATAAATCCATTGGGCT
>JAGRNM010000043.1 GCA_020440745.1 Deltaproteobacteria bacterium | reverse complement strand
TGCCTTGATAAATCGTTTTTAGCTTTTTGATTTTTACTTGGGTCTTTTTTAGATAGTCTTTTAATTTGGTCACTCTAGCTTTGGGGTTTAGTTTTTCTAAAAACATGCATTGCTTAAAAAAAGGCTCAGCCAACATAAAGTTATAAAGCACTTCTTCCTCGTCATTGTCCTGTCTTAGCCAATTTAGAAAATATTTTTTACCTTTTGGGGTGACAGAAAAGATTTTCTTAGCAGGTTTTTTAGCTTCTTTTTTTAGCTTACTTTTAATTAAGCCTGATTTTTCTAGGTTTTTGAGTAAAGGATAAAGAATACCGTCATTGACTTGCTGTTTTCTAGACAAAGCTGGGGAAATGCCTTTTTTTAAAGCATAACCATGGCAGGGGCTTTCACTAAGTAATCCTAGAATGACATGTTTCATCGTATATACCTAGATTCTAGGTATATAAGTTTTTTTAATCAATCAAGTATAAAAATAAACTTTCAAGCTCTAGCTTAGTTTTATTCGTTTTGTTTATAGGAAAGTTCTGATTAAAGCAGTGAAAGAGTTGGTGATGGCTTTTCTTAGTTTTTCCATAATCCGCGGATCTTGGAAAAATAATTTAGGTTACTAAAGATTGTTTCATTTTCTGAAGCTCCTCAGCACTAATCTCGCCATCAATGATATCACCTAGTTCGTACAATCGAGCCAACACTTCAATAATTGCATCTTCATGGGCTTGATCATATTCGATATTGAACTCTTTTAAAGAGCCATTCTTCCAGATATATCCACAACTCATTAAACATCCCCAAGCTTGGACTTGCTTTTGGCTAAGCTTCCCTTTTTCCCAATCAATTAAAACTCTTAATAGAGATGGCCGATTTAACCACAAAGTACCTATCTGTTGAGAAGCTGCATTTACCTCATCATGACTTTCGTTTTGAATAACATCAAAATGACTCAGATCACCTGCAATCACTTCTTGTAAAGTCTTGCTAATTAAATCTAATTTATTCACTTTTTATCCTTTCTAGAAGCCATTTAGTATTGATAAGTCCGTTGGGCCCCCAGGTTTCTTTGTAATCCTCTATTATTTTGCCTCCATTGGTAAGCTCTTGAATATATTTTTTACCGTATCCGGGATTATTAGTAGGTGAAAAGAACTCTAAACGATAGCCACCACCCTCCAATTTAGTTGCTTTAAAATTAATACTTTTACCTATTGATCCTTTAAAAAATTGGAAAGACTGACCAAAAATCAAACCTAAATCGATAAGGCTATCAACGCCAGCTTTGGTCAAGACCCGCAAGATTGGTTTTGGGAAGGGTGCTGGTCGCCTGGTTTTTTATATAAGCCTATAAGCTAAGTTCTTTCTTTGTTATAAGAAGCATTCATGAAAGTATTACCTAAATCTTTATTTATCTCCCATGGCGGCGGGCCTTTGCCTTTGTTGGGGGATGCGCGGCACCAAGAGATGGTGGCTTGTTTAGAGGAGATAGCAGCGACTACGCTCAAGCCAGAGGCCATTGTCTTAGTCAGCGCCCATTGGGAGGCAGCCCTCCCCACTATCACCGCAGCCGCCAAGCCAGATTTGATTTATGACTATTATGGCTTTCCCCCAGAGTCTTATCAGATCCAATATCCCTGTCCTGGCAACCCTAACTTGGCGATTAAGCTTCATGGTCTGTTGGAAGCCGCTGGTATCCAGTCCAAGCTAGATCAAGACAGAGGCTTTGACCACGGACTTTTTGTGCCCTTAAAGTTGATGTACCCAGAAGCCGATATCCCTTGTGTGCAATTGTCTTTGGTAAAAACCCTTGATCCTAATCAACATATGGCTATTGGCCATGCCTTACAAGGCTTAAGCCAAGAAAAGATCTTGGTAATCGGTTCGGGTTTTTCTTTTCATAACCTTAAAGCCTTTTTTAACACTGGCAATGCAGAATCACAGCAACTGAATGAAGCCTTTGAAGCTTGGTTGCAAGAGGTCTGCACTAGTAAGGAGTTTTCCAAAAAAGAAAGACATAAACTCTTAGCCAATTGGGCCCAAGCTCCTGGTGCTCGCTATTGTCATCCTAGAGAAGAGCATCTCTTACCCCTGCATGTGTGTTATGGCGTGGCAGAAAGTCCTTGTGTTAAATCTTTTGAGCTCACCATAATGAATAAAAAATCGAGTATGTATATGTGGTAAGTAAAATCTTAAAAACACTTTACCGTCTTAAGTTATCGACAAAAAAATTAAACAGAGCTTTAAAAGCTTAGTTGTCAATTACCCTCATTAACTTCCACCGCCCGCCTTCAAAACGCCGCCAAAAGATCAAGGCCTGAGTAATAATATAAACACTAGCCGCGGCCCAGGCCCAATAAAGAGCATGGCTGTGGTGTTGGACTAACCAAGTGGGTAAGACCATCAAGGGCCAGGGTAATAAGAGAGCCACTAGCGAGACAAAACGTGTGTCACCTGCGCCCTTGAGGGTGAAGGAAAAAATCAGGTTCATGCTATCAAACAAAATAAAAGTTCCCACAAACATCAAAAGATAGGGCACATAAGTTGCCACCTGTTGCCAAAGCTCTGCTTTTTCTGGATTATAAAACCACTCAAGGTAAAAATGGGGAAAGAGCCAAAAGGTCGCCGCCACCACAGCGATATAAAGCCAGGCAATTTGTAATCCAGTCCAGGAAGATTGTTGAGCGGACTTGGGCCGGTTCTCCCCCAAGTGCTGGCCCACCAAGACCGAAACCGCCTGAGCCAGACCTAGCGCGGGCAGGATAGCCAGCATCATAACCGTCACCGCAATACCACTTGCCGCCAGCGCTGCTTCCCCTTTGGCCATACGACCTACCAGTATCAAAAAAACCGTAAAGGCTAAACCTTCCAAAGCCCACTGCAGACCACTGGGGAGACCAAATCTTAAAAAACGCTTCATTAAAGGAAAGTCCCATTTCCAAGCGCCTGGTGGAAAAAACTTGCTGCGATAATCTTTTTGAAAAATCCAACACAAACCCACCGCCGCCGAAACCCAAGAGGCCAAGGCTGTGGCATAACCAGCGCCAGCAATGCCTAAAGCGGGGAAACCACCCTTACCCAAGATCAATAAGTAATCCAAAAGAGCGTTACTTAGGAGACCTGCGCCGTTGATCCACAAGACCACTGTACTACGCCCTAGTCCCGTAAAAAAACCGCTGGCCGCTGCTACCAAGGCCATCGGCAAAGCGCTCCAACACATGGTTTCAAAATAAACACTCTCTAAGTTTTGTAAACTGGGAGAGTGACCTACGAACCTAAAAAAATAAGCCGCCGGAAACATCAAAAGCAAAAACAATAAACCGCCCAGAAGGGCAATATACAAGGCTTGCCAAAAACAAGCCCCGATTTCGGACTGGCGTTTGGCCCCCCAAAGTTGGGCCACAAAGGTCAAGATATAGGAAGCCGTCTGTTGCAAGAGGGCCATGGGTGTCCAAAAAATCCCAAAGACCGCCATAGCCGCTCCTAAGGCCTCGGTGGAATATTGTCCTAAAAAAATCCGGTCGATGGTCATCTGGAGGTTCCAAAAACTATTGGCCAGAATAAGAGGCCAGGCTAGTTTAAGAATTTCTTTCCAGGCTTTCCAAGTGGGGCGTTGCATTTTTTGATTGAAAGGAATTTATTGTAAGTAGCTTGTTAAAAGCCTTTTTGACGGGACTCTTGACAAGGTGTTTTTTGTATTGATTGTCCGAGCTTATCGATAACTTTTACCAAGGTTTAAAGGATAGCCAAAAACTTATTTCTCATCATTTTAATTAAAAAGTAAATTATAAAACTCTCAGAACCTTCCAAAGCTTATGACAAACAAAGGCATTCTTAAGAATCTTCATAGGGAGCCTCGACAAACTGGGTGATCCACCAGACTTCGTCTATCTTTCTTAAACTTAGTCGGCCTTTCCGCACCCTAGTTTGATGATCCATTTGAATATCAAGCTGATAATCACAATGGGCCTGGTCTTCTATAGGGTTTTCACAAGCAAAGATTTTGTAAGTCATCTTAGGACGCTCTGGATTCTGAGAGGGAGTCAGCCCTTCTAACAAATCTAACTCTTGTTTAATCTTTTGTGCAGCGGGTCCTTCCGTTATTTTCAAGCTGCCCTTAGCATCTGCTTTGAGATAATAAGTCTGGATAAAGGACTCGGCCTTTTTATAAAAATCCGAAGTAGGGTGAGAACAAGCCCCCAAAGTAAACAAGGACAACAGTCCCAAGATAGAAAAAAATAAAGGTAATTTAATCTTCATCCTAAACCTCCAATATTCTAAAAGCTTTCTAAACTATTCTTAACAAAAATTAACCTAATTTATTCTTCTTACTTAAGCAAAAGCTTGAGTTTCAGCGATTAATCTTTCAAAGAGAGTATAAAGTACCTACTTACGAGGACTAAGGAATATTTAGCAATGAAATCAAGCAATGCCAAACAACTGGGTCTGCTTTCCTTTGGAACTCTGGGTATCGTCTATGGCGATATTGGCACCAGCCCCCTTTATGCCTTCCGCCTATGTTTTTCCTCTCCCCATCCTTTCCCAGTCAACACTCAAAATGTTTATGGAGTGCTTTCTTTAATTTTGTGGTCACTGACCCTGGTGATTTCTATTAAATACCTTCTCTTAGTATTAAGAGCAGACAACAAAGGGGAGGGAGGCATCCTGGCCCTAGCCAATTTAGCCCTAACCCGAAGACTTAGCAAAAAAAAGCATCTCTCCACCTTGATTCTTACCTTAGGAATCTTTGGGGCTGCGTTGCTCTATGGAGACGGCATGATTACTCCGGCGCTTTCCGTCTTAAGTGCCGTGGAGGGGCTCCAAGTAGCCACACCTTTTTTTACTCCATGGATTATACCTCTTACATTAATCATCTTAACGGGTCTTTTCTTTTTACAACCCCGCGGGACTCTCGGAGTTAGTACCTTATTTAGCCCTATTATTTTTCTTTGGTTTTTAATCTTGGCCGTTTTGGGAACCCACGAGATTATTGCCAACCCACAAATTTTACAGGCAATCAATCCGCAATACGCCATCCGCTTTTTTGCTCAAAACACTTGGTTTGGTACTTTAGTCTTAGGTTCGGTTTTCTTGGTGGTAACAGGTGGGGAGGCTCTTTATGCCGATCTAGGACATTTTGGCCAAGGGCCGATCCGGCTTTCTTGGTTTAGCCTGGTATTTCCTTGTTTATTATTAAACTACTTTGGACAGGGCGCCTTTTTGCTTAAACATCCTGAGACGCTCTCCCATCTCTTTTTTGCCATGGCTCCCACTTGGGCGCTCTATCCACTGGTTTTACTTGCCACCTTGGCCACTATTATTGCCTCTCAGGCTATTATATCAGGGTCTTTTTCTTTAACTCATCAGGGCATGCAGCTTGACTTTTTTCCACGGGTAGAAGTCCGCCACACTTCTTCCAAGGCAAAAGGCCAAATCTACGTTCCCATTACCAATTGGTTACTTTTTGTAGGAACTTTACTGTTGGTGGTGGGTTTTCAAGAATCCGATAGTTTGGCTGCGGCCTACGGTATTGCTGTTTCTACTACTATGGTCATTACAACGTTTTTATTATTCTTTGTTATGACCGAAAAGTGGAAATGGCGGCTTTTCAAATCCATTGTAATCACTTTATTACTCTTGGTGATTGATTTTAGTTTCTTTATTTCTCTACTCAACAAAATCCCCCATGGTGGTTGGGTACCTCTAGTTGTAGCGCTACTTATTTATTTAGCAATGACCACTTGGAGAAAGGGCCAAAAACTTTTTGGGACTCAATTACAAAAGAGAGGTATTCCCATTAAAGATTTTTTTGAAATGATAAAAAAAGACCCTCCAAACCGTCCGGAAGGGGTCGTGGTTTACCTCTCCAAGCAACCCTATTCTGCTCCGCCTGCGTTGAGATACAATTACAAAATCAATCGATCAGTGCACCAAAACATCTTATTACTTTGTGTAAGACAATACGCTTACCCCCATGTAACCAAAGAAAACCGCTATCAAATAAGAGACTTAAAAAACGGCTTTTACCAAATTATCATCAAGTATGGTTTTATGGATGAAATAGACGTGCCTAAGGTCATGAAAAAGATTAGCAAAGAGGATATTAAAATTAATTTTAAATTTAACCCTGAAGAACTTACTTATGTTATTACCCACGAAGCTGTTATCCCCACCAAAAAAACTGGCATGGCCAAATGGAGAGAAAAACTCTACAGCTTTCTTTTTCGCAACAGTGTTCGGGCTACTCGTTTTTTTAATCTACCTTATCAACGCGTCCTAGAGATAGACCCTCAGGTAGAAATCTAGCAAAGCAGCTTTCTTAGGTTGAGGTTTTATTTTAAAATTGAAGATGTTTTATTTTTGAGGAAGGCAGTTAACCCAAGAGTCTTAAAGACGATCTACGATCTGTTGAAGAGTTTTCCAAGGTCCATCAATGCAAAGCCCCCTCCTAAACTCCACCATTGGTCCCTTGGACTGCCTTGGGCTTTAAAATAGATGGCAATAGTTTTGTCAAAAAAGACTAGGCCTGGTTCGGCGCTTAACCAAAAGCTGTTAGGCGGATTGCCTAAGTCCGATTTTAGACGACGAATCCCCAGTGCTGGTTGAAGAAAAATATCCACGGGACCGGCGTTATAACCAATCCGACCATAGGCTCCGATGTCCAAGCTGCGATAATTGACTAATCCTGATATCTTTAAATGAACATCCGCTAGGGCACCGGCACCAGCCAACAAGCCCATTGGCATCTCCCGGGATAAGTAGCCTATTTGCGCACCAATCGACATCTCGCTGCCCTTTAATTGTCTTCCATTTACCTCTCCCACAAAGGATTGCACTCCAAGTCTAGGGACTCCAAAAGAAAATCCTGATTCACGGGGCCAGATATCAATTTTTAAACTTTCTAAGCTCTCTTGCCGACCGGCAAGTTCTATGTTTTCCAAGGAAGCTAAAGGCGCAGTCTCGTCATGATAAGTTCTAGCAGCCTGGATCATGAGACGGAATAAAAGCACCTCGTTGGGAAGTACCCATTGTTCTTGATCTCCTTCCTTATATCGAAAGGCTTTTCTTCCATCGGGGAGGGTGATGTAGTTTTTTTTGTCAAAATCAGGGTTGATTCTAGGGTTTGAGTATTCATCCCAAAACCCAGCTTCTTGTAAATCAGCCATCAAAAAAGAAGCATAGCTTATACCAGATTTTATCTCGCTGCCTTTTTTAAAAACACCTTGAAAATTAAACTCATAAACTTTATTAATTTTCTTATGCTCAAGGTCGTAGGCTTCTTCACCACTTCTCAAAGCCTCTGCTAACAAATAATGTAAATGCCTTAGTTCTTCTATACTTTTGGAAGATAAGTCTCCAAAACTTTCTTCTACTAAACGGTCGTATTCTTTTCTATCCTTGGGATGGGTTCTATTGCGGAAGAGTTCAATGTACATCTTGTTTAAACCTATAAATTCAATTTTTCTAACTAAATCGTATTGTTCCTCCTTGCTCAATTCTTCAATATTGACTGTCTTAACTAAAGGGTCTTCTGCATAAAAGATTATTAACTTCCAGGCTATAGAAGAAGGAAGTCTTGAAGTATCAAAATATTTAAAATATCTTTTTGGAAAGTTTTTCTCCAAAATGAGATGGTCTTTTAGGGCGTGGCCGGCTTCATGATAGGCTAAGTGGGCCACGTACATTTCAAAGAGTTCTTCGTCCTTAGGAATAGGGCCATCTAAAGCTAGTACGAACCTACGAACGCCATTGAAGGTGCTAGTATAGGCATAGGAAGGAGAAGGGGCTAAGCCAGCTCCTAAGTCTATACCTTCTTTATTAGCGGCTTTTCTTAGTTGAGCGACTTTATCCGTATTCCAATAAGAAGAAATTAAGTTTCTGCTATCCTTAATAGCCTCTTCACATTTTTTAAAATACTCACTATTTTCAGAATCAATGACTTCACTGCTTAATTGATCAGGGGTTGGTTGTATCAGGACAATATCATCGCTAGTAGTTTGGGGATCTCCCGCAAAGGCCTTGCAGATCTCTGTGGCTTCTTGGGAAAGGTTTTCTTTGTTTGGACGGACTCTTGCTGCCATTATGCTGCTCTTTTCATGGGCGAGGGAGGGTAAACTAAGTCAGGTAGATGAATTATCGAAGCTAGCTTAATTAAGTTGTTAAAAATGTTCATAAAAAGCCCCATTGATAAGCTGACTGAGTATTCTTGGTGGCCTCATTAAAGAAAACTTGACTATGCTTATTGCCATGTTATAATGCCTTAGTAATTTAACAATTTATGAATTAAAGCTTGAAAATGATAGAAGCTCTAAAAACCATTGGCCCTAGCGGGCAAATTTCTTTGGGCAAAGAATACGCTGGACGTCATGTCTTAATCCAAAAGTCCGAGCCTGGTGTTTGGACGATTAAAGTAGGCGCCTTTATCCCCGATAATGAAGCCTGGCTTCATGAACCTAAAAGTAAAAAAGCCCTCCATCAAGCTCTAGAGTGGGCGGACAAAAATCCCCCTAAGGAAACCGACCTAAAAGCTCTAGAAAAGAAACTAAAATCTCCCCATGGCTCTTGACCAAATTCAATTGGATTTAAATAATCCCGTTTTTCAAAAAGGCCTTTTTGAGTTGCAAAAAACAGAGCAAAGTGCAGTCTTGCGTGCTTTAAAAAAGCTTTCTCAGATGAGCTGGAAGCAAATTTATGAAGATAAAGGTCTCCATTGGGAGCAAATTCATTCCCTTCATGGAAAGCAAGGAGAAAAGCTTTATACTTTTAGAATTAGTCGAGCTTTTCGGGCAGTGGCTTATCGGGAAGAAAATTGGATGAGAATACTTTCTTTAAATCCTGACCATGATAGCGCCTATGTTTCTTGAACTATTGACTACAGTATA
>JAGRNM010000042.1 GCA_020440745.1 Deltaproteobacteria bacterium | reverse complement strand
CTAGCAATTAGTCCTGATAAACCAGAAAAAATCGCTGCTAGCAAAAAAGCCAACAAGCAAGGCTATGAGCTTTATTCTGATAGTGGGGCTGATGCCATGAAAGCTTTTGGCGTAGCCTTTAAGCTGGATGAAGAAACCGTCAAACTTTATAAAGAAAACTACGGTATTGATATCGAAGCTGACAGCGGTCAAAACCATCACCTTTTACCGGTACCTTCGGTCTTTATTATTAATCAAGCAGGTAAGATTGTTTATGTGCACTCCAACCCCGATTATAAAGTGCGACTAAGTGCCGAAGAAATCTTAAACGCTATTAAAAAATTAAAATCATAGATTAATATAATAAGCCTCTAAGATTTAATCTCTTTTTTTAAGTTTTCTTAAAAGACACCAAAGTTTTTCTTTTAATCTCTTGACAGCTTAAGCCTAGCATCGCTAAAGGCGCACTTCCTACTTTTGTCGATTATATTTTTTCCCTCCCTACCCCCTCTTTAATTAGTCTTTAACTCAGGATTTTTTATAAAAAGCTTCCGGGTAAGTTAAAGTTCAAAAACTTTAACTAAAAATAAGAGAGGAAGCTTCAGTGAAAAAACTTTATCTTTTTTTAATCCTTGTATCCCTTTTAATCCCCAAGCTTAGCTGGGCTGGCCGCAGTTATACCACTACGATTCTTAATATAATCGTTAAAGAAGATTACATAGAAATATACACCGCAGCCGATGGAGGTTGCGGAAGCATTAACAATCGTTGGCATTTACTTAACAGCCATCCCAACTTTAATGCTCTTTATAGTGGCCTTTTGGCTTCTAAAGTCAGCGGTAAGCAAGTCGATATTGTGGGTAATAATGTCTGCGGTGTGGCTGAAAATATCAGCTGGGCTTACGTGGTTAAGTAGAAGCTTTTCGTTTTGATCCCTTTATCAATAGTCATTTTCTTTTAATGAATCAGGAGAAGCTTCATGAAAATAAAAAAAATAATTCTTAGTCTTTTTATAAGTATACTCAGCTTAAGTCCTGCGACTGTCTTTGCTATCGATTACCCCACGGGCCTAAGAACCATCACTCGAGTGGGCTGTCATATTAATAGTAATATCTGTTTTGCTAATCTAGCAGGAGATTTTGTCGGCGTCCCCAGTCAGTGTGAAGCCACCTCAGTCCGCTGGGAAACCACCAACCCTAATGGCAAGGAAATGCTCTCGATGATCATGGCGGCTTATGTGGCCGGCAAGAAAATAGACTTTATGATCGACAGCTGCTTTGGGCCGCAGCCTACTTTTCCAACCTTTCGCTACGCGATTACCGAATAAAACCCAGCTTCTTTAAAAAACAAACAGCATTAATAAGGACAACAACATGAAATACTTTTTTACTTTAATTTTTTTACTTAGCTTAAGCCTAAGTACTTCGGCAAAAGCAGGCAATACTGGTTATGGCACTCTGCACACGCCTCACTTTATGGGCAATGGTATTCTGATTATTTCTAATAATGGGGTAAGAAATAATCCTCCCGCCTGCGCTAGTTCGGAACGTTTTACCATTGATATGACCACACCCGAAGGCAAGGCCCAATTAACAGGGCTGATGACAGCCTACTCCACAGGAAAACAGGTTCGCATGTTTGGTAAAGATACCTGCAATCAATGGCCTGATTCCGAAGAGCTTAGTTACTTTTATTTTAATTAAAAGAAATTAAGAGGAGATAAAAAATGAAAGTAAAAAACATCTTATTAATTATCACTTTAATTAGCTTGGCAACTTTAATCAGTCCGGCGGTGAAGGCATCCTGCAATAATATCAGTTGCTCGGGAAAAATATCTAGACTTGTGCCCAATGGTGGTGTGACGCCGCCTATTGTTTCTGTAAGAGTGGCCGGCGTGGATACAAGTCCACTTAATTGCACCCTTGGCGGCGGACAGGATTTTGTTTTGAAAAGTACCAATCCCTTATTTGATCAAATCTACTCTTTGTTACTGACCGCCTTTACTATGCAAGAGCCTCTAACCACTTTGAGGATTGCAGAAACATCCAATCCCTGTGAGATTATTTATGTAAAAGTAGATAAAATTTAAGTCCTTAATGACTGTGGTCTCCCCAAAAAAAAGGTGTCTTAAGTAATTTTTAACGTAGCTTCCGGGTAAGGTTTTTTAAACTTTAAAAAACCAAAGGAAGCCTCATGAAAACACTTTCAAAGTACAAAGAAAAAGCAAAATTTTTAAGGCGATTCAATATTAGTTTGGCACTTTTGTTATTTGCCTTAGGCTTGGTAATTAACCCTCAAGCAAGTGCTATACCTCCCCATCCAGGCTTGCCACCCTCTGCTGTTGAGCATTTACCTCAAGAAGCTCTTAATAAAATTCCCGCCGATGTTTTAGAACGTCTGACGGAAGAAGAGGAGCCCGAGTTTATTATTTTGTTAGAGCATCAATCAGAAGAAATGATTTTAGCGGGTCATCCTCAAGCTCAAAATAATCCGGGGCTTAAACTAGGATTAAAGAAAAGCCACTACGGTCAGATAAAAAATAATTTAAGAAGTCGTTTTACTCCTAATCAGATCATAACCTTGCATGAATACGATGCTCTTCCCATGCTGCATCTAAGAGCCAGCAATCCGCAGGTTTTGCTTCAGTTGCTGCAAGATTCCAAAATCCGTCGTCTTTACGAGATTGAAAATTTAGAACCTTTCTTAGCAGAAAGTTTGCCTCTAATTGGTCAAGACCTAGCTATTAACTTAGGTTCGGGTTTTACCGGAGCAGGCACCACCGTTGCGGTCTTAGACACGGGTGCGGATTATACTCATGCGGCTTTTGGTTCTTGTACGGGTGTGGCGACTCCTGCCAGTTGCCGAGTTGTTTATTCGCAAGATTTTGCCCCCAACGATGGGGAATTAGACGACAATGGACATGGTACTAATGTCTCGGGAATCGTCGCCGGCGTAGCCCCGGAGGTGGAGATTGCTGCTCTGGATGTCTTTGATGGAGCAGTAGCGCCAACTGATTCTATTATTGCAGCTATTAACTGGGTTATTAATAATCAAGCCACTTATAACATCGTCTCCATGAACTTAAGTTTGGGAATTCCTTACCCCCACTTTAATACGCCTTGTATGGATAATTGGGCGGCTATTCCCTTTGCTAATGCTCGAGAAGCTGGGGTGCTTCCGGTAGTTGCTTCTGGCAATGAAGCCTCTACCAACGGAATTGCCGCTCCTGCCTGTACGCCGGGAGCTGTGAGTGTTGGGGCGGTTTATGATTCTTATACTGAGGTTGGATGGTTTGTTCCTCTTTGTTTTGATGCAGAAGAAGAAGCCGACCAAGTGACTTGTTTTTCCAATAGTAGTCCTTTTCTTAGCTTACTAGCTCCGGGCGCCTATATTGAAGCGGCAGGCATTACGGCGGCGGGCACTTCCCAGGCCGCCCCCCACGTGGCGGGAACAGTTGCCTTAATGAAAGACGCCAATCCTGAGCTTAGCCCTAGTGACAGTGAAGCTCTACTTATCAATACGGGAGTGGATGTCTTGGATGACCGTAATGGTCTTACTTTTCCTCGATTGAATGCTTTAGCGGCTGTCTTTGGAGCAGCAGCTTGGGGTAGCTTGGACTCTGATGGTGATGGTGTGATCAATGAGTTTGACAACTGTCCCTTTGACGCCAGCGGATCTCATGCTGATCCCGATGGAGACGATCAAGGTAACGTCTGTGACCTAGATGATGATGGTGATTTTCTCTTGGATACGGACGAAGTTATCTACGGTAGCGATCCCTTCAATCCTGATAGCGATGGAGATGGAGTTCTCGATGGTTTGGAAGTCATCGCCGGTCGTAATCCCACCGTCCACGAACCGGCTATCCTCATCGCTGTGACTTCTCATTTACATTAATTTGAAAAAACATTTTTTAAATAATGGAGAAAACAATAATGAAAACTATAAACCGTCTACTATTAATCACTTTATTACTTTTGCCTAACCTTGTTTTTGCAGCCAGTGAAAGTTCTGGAGTTGGTAAAATTACTAGCCTTAATCTTGCAGCCAATGGAGCGATCTTAAAAGTTACTTTTTCTCAGCCCTACGTCAATCCAGGAAATTGTGGTGCAGCTAATGCCTATATCCGAGAACTAGACGATTCCCCAGTCAATCAAAGATTTTATTCCACTGCCTTAGCCGCTTACATTGCCAAAAAAGATGTTAAGTTTTGGATTGATGATTGCACTACTAATCCTTGGTGGACAGATACTTATCCCAGGATTTGGGGGATCGAAATTATAGACTAATGATTTAAAAGCCGGCAAGATGGAGGATTGATTTTAAGTCCTTAGAGGCTTTTATTTACCAAAAATCAAGATGTCTTGACTAATTATCAGTAGCTTCCGGGTAAGGTTTTTTAAAGTTTTAAAAACCAAAGGAAGCCTCATGAAAACACTTCTAGTTTTAAATTTAATTTTTAAAAAATTAACTAAAATTGCTGGAACCTCTCTAGTAATTATTAGTTTGTTTTTGGCTTCTTCTAGTCATGCCAGCCCCTTGCAGCCTGGACTTTCTTTGACCACGGATACGCGTGAATCAAGGTTGGAAAATGGAGATATTCTTTCGGCCTCTCAAGCGAGAAGATCGGGGATTTATGCGGTTGCTAGTGGTGGTTCTTGGTGTACTGCAACCGTGCTTTATACTTCTGCGACTTTTAATAAAACTTGGGTCATCACTGCTGGCCATTGCATGGAAAATGACGATGGATCTTTTAGAACCTCGGCAAAGTTATATGCAGCTATGGCAGGTCAAAACTCTCCACCTAATCAAAACGGTTTAGTATTTGTGCATTCTAATTTTCGTTCACCGCAGGATGATCACCGACACGATATAGCTTTAGTGCTCTTTAATTATTCTCTTAACATTGAAACTCCCAGTGGAGAAGTTTTACACGAATATTATCGACCTATTGCTAGTAGTAATCCTTCTGAAGACACCATGTCGCCTTTTGGAAGAGGAGCTGTTACTGGGGGAGAGCCAAATATTTTTTGTAACTATGAAGAAAGAACTAACGATAGTACCCTACGCTGGGCGACAGGAGATTATCAATCCAACGGAAATGGACGTATTTCTATAGATGCTTTGTTTTCTCAAAGCGGAGTAGAGGCCTATCTTGCCCCTGGTGATAGTGGTGGTCCATGGTTAGTCAATAATAATTCTTCAATAAACGATCTATTAGACAATGGTGTGGTGGGAGGTATTTGGTCAGGATGGGATTGCTCTTTTGGGAATAGCACTTTTTGGGCTTCCAGTACTTGGGGAACTATCAACAACGACTTTATAAGCACCACTATGGGCTCTGATCTGGTACAAGTCGACGCTGACACTTGGACAAGGACTTGTTGGGAGGACTGGTGTTATTTACCCGATATGGATGCTGATGGAGTTTTTGATGATGTAGATAATTGTCCTAACTCTTCAAACGCCAGCCAATTGGATACCGACAATGATGGCCAAGGCAATGCTTGTGATGACGATGATGATGGCGATGGCTTACTAGATACCTATGAAGTAAATACTTTAGGTACTGATCCTCTCAATCCCGATACTGATGGCGATGGCCTAAGTGATACCGTAGAATGGTTCATCAATAGCGATCCAACTAATCCTGATACCGACGGCGATGGATTGAATGATTACGACGAAATCTATCTCTACGAAACGGACCCTCGTGAAGCCGATACCGATGGCGATGGATTAATGGATGGTGAAGAAGTCAGCCAAGGCATTGACCCGCTTAACAATGACAGTGATGGTGATGGATTGTTAGATAATGAAGAAGCAATCCAAGGCACTGATCCTCTTAATTCGGATACTGATGGCGATGGTGTCGAGGACTTGGAGGAAATCAACGGAGGCCGCAATCCCACCGTCCACGAACCGGCCATCCTCATCGCTGTAACTTCTCATTTACTTTAATACTTCCCCTTAAAAATAAAAACCAAGCAAGGAATATGTCATGAAAAACAAAATTAAAAAAGTAAGGACTCTAACATGAAAATAATTCATCAATATAAGAAAAAATTACTTTCCAGCAAATTTTCTAAAGTTTGCATGCTGCTTGTTTTATTTTTCTTAGCCAACTGTGCCTCCTTAACAGAAGATAAAAGTCTAAAGGGCGCCTCTTCTCAAGAGGCTAAGATGAGTTGGGAAGAATTTAAGGAAGCTTCTACCGTGGTTTTTGAGGGAAGAGAAATTTACCTAGTGGAATGGGATATTGCGGTTTCTTTGGATCAATTAAGGGTCTATTACAATCAAATGCTCTTAGGTAATAAGGTCAAAGCCAGCTACTCGATTGTGCATACCATAAGTGGAGTCGATGATGTCTGGGATGAAGAGGAGAGGTTGAATCTAAGCTACTGTGTTAGTAATGATTTTGGAAGCCATCAGACTCGAGCTATTAATGAAATGCAAGCCGCCACTGAAGCCTGGGAAGAAGTGGCGGATGTCAATTTTATTTATATCCCAGCAGAAAATAACAACTGTGACAATACGAATAATAATGTGCTCTTTGCCGTCAGGCCTTGGGATGGATTAGGAGCTTGTGCTTTTTTCCCCACCCCCAGTCTTGATGACTGTGAGGACAGAACTCTACTCATGGATTTTGATGCGTTTGACTATTTACCTTTTTATCAAACGAAGGCTCCCAATATGACGACCGAGGGCGTCTTTAGACATGAGATAGGCCATATCCTAGGACTTAGACATGAGCATATCCGAAATCCATTAAATGAATCAGACAATTGCACGGACAACGGTGATACTAACTGGCGAGAACTAACCCCCTATGATGTGGACTCAGTCATGCACTATCCCTGGTGTAATGGGACACTTACTTCAGATTTAGCCATTACTGAAAATGATATTTTAGGGGTGCAAGCCCTTTATGGAGGAGTGGATACCGATGGCGATGGTCTATTTAATGGGGACGAGGAAGACCTAGGTACGGATCCTCTTAATCCTGATAGCGACGGCGATGGAGTGGTGGATGGAGAAGAAGTGGCCTTAGGCACGAATCCTCTTAATCCTGATAGCGATGGGGACGGGGTGATGGATGGTGAGGAAGTAGCCCTAGGCGCAGATCCTCTTAATTCCGATAGCGATGGCGATGGTCTTGGGGATGCTTATGATAACTGTCTAGTGGAGTTTAATGCGGATCAATCGGATACGGATAATGACGGAGCTGGCGATGTTTGTGACAACTGTCTGGGGAAGGCTAATGCGAACCAGCTGGATACCGATAATGATGGAGCTGGCAATGCTTGTGATGACGATGATGATAATGATGGGTTGTTGGATAGTTATGAAATAAATATTTTAGGTACGGATCCTCTAGATGAAAATACAGATGGTGACGGATTAAGTGACTTCCTAGACGTTTACTATGGTTTCGACCCATTAAATACTGATACGGATGGAGATGGTCTTCAAGATGGTGGCGACCTGTATTATGAAGAAGAAAGAGACTACGATATAGATGACGATGGATTGACTAATTATGAAGAAATAACCCTGGGAACCGATCCCTTTTACTCGGATACTGATGGCGATAATGTGACAGATGGAGAAGAAGTGATCTCTGGCCGCAATCCCTTAATCCATGAACCAGCAATCTTAATCGCTGTAACTTCTCATTTACTTTAATATTCCCTCTTAAAATAAAAAAGATAAGGAAAATAAAATGAAAAAAAAGAGCTTATTTACTTTAATAACAGCTGGCATCTTACTTAGTTCCACTCCCTCAATAGCTGGTTATACCTGCATAGGCAAAGTTAACGCCATTGCTATACGTTACAATGCGGTGGTGGCTGTAGACTTTGTGCAAAGTGCTAGTTCTCCCAACAATTTTACCGGAGCTTTTAATGGCGTGGGTCTATGCGCCTTAGAAGGAGCGGCAACTTCTTACTTAGGGCCTGAGTCTTGTAAGGGTATTCTATCTCTTCTTAGTTCGGCCAAAGCTTTGCAAAACGAAGTGGCTATTTCTTTTAATGACGGCAATCCTGGTGAAGAAGCTGTCAAGTGCCCGCTAAAAAACAATGACCTTTCCGCTGCCGCGTCCGCCTATACGGTTAAGCTTTTCCAATAAATTTTTAATTTTCAGGAGAAATCAAAATGAAAAATAAAATCATCCTATTTTTACTCTTAACTTTTTTACCTTCACTTAGTTTTGGTACGGGCTTGATGACAGCTAATGTTAAGGTTGCTATTTTATCTAGCACTAACAATCAAGATGTTATGCTGGTCCAAACCAATCCCAAACATAGTATTACTGGCTTAGCTTGTACTAGTGACTATTGGTCCGTGCTCTATAAAAACGAACCTAACTACGAAACCACTTTGGCTATCTTACTATCCGCTCATGCTACGGGAAAAAATGTGGATATTACGGTCGATGATAGCAACGGCGGTGATTTTTGTCGCTTGTCTCGTGTGGTAATCAAGCAAAATTAAAAAAGTAAAGTAAGGACTCTAACATGAAAAGAATTCATCAATACCAAAAGAAATTTTTCTTTTTAAAAAAACATCATTCTTATGCGCTAGGTTTTGTTTTTGCTCTTTTATTATTACTTAGCCCTAATAATCTCTTTGCCTGGAGGATGAGCCAGAAAGCTACTCAACTAGACTACATCGCCAAAAAAGCAGATCACATCTGTCATATCAAAGTTAAAGACATCCAAACTCAAAGAGCTAACCTTGGAGGACAAGAATCTCAATTTAATTGGATCATGACCTGGGTGGAACCCACCGTTATTCAATGTTGGAAAGGTAATCTATATGACCAAACCGAGTTTAGGAGCTTTGGTGGAGAATTAAAAGGCTTTAAGTACGATGGTGATGGCATGTTTCCTATATTCAAAAAAGACGAAGAAGCGATTGTCTTTCTCAAGTCCTTTCCTGAAGGACTGTTTCCAGTAAGTCATAAGTTTGGCAAAATGACTATCGTCAATGACCGTATCCAAGAAACAGGTGATAGCTTAAAGGATTTTATTGCCAGGTTACAAGGAGTGCTCCAATGAAGAAAATAATTTTTATAATTATTTTATTA
>JAGRNM010000041.1 GCA_020440745.1 Deltaproteobacteria bacterium | reverse complement strand
TTGGGATATGATATCTAAGTTGGGATCTAAGTCTGAGGTTCCTTTTAAATAAGCCAAGCCTAAGTTGTTGGTCTTAGCTTGGTCAACGGGCTGATCTGCTTGGGCTAATTCATTAATATCTTTAAAAAACAAGGCTACTTTAGCATCCTTAACAGGCTTACCCGTTGCTAAATCAGTCACCCAAACTAGACTATTAAAATGCCCGATCTTAGCATGGACCTGATAGGGAGTAACTTGGACAAAAAACTCTCCATACCAATCACTTCTGTCTGACTTAGGCTCAGTGGAAATTTTTCCATAAAGCAAACCATCTTGCCCTCCCAAAATCTCTCTAATGCCTAGGGGAATCGCAAATTGAACATCCTCTACCTTGGGCACCTTAATCTCACGGTGTTGGTTAAGCTTAAGCTCCTTTTGGGTCAACTGATGGTAGTTTAAACTTACCTTATCAATATTGTTAACAAACAAAGGCAGGTCCGAATTCACCTGGGATTCCAAAACCCCTACTTCATGGGAAAGCACAAAGTTGGGCTTACGATGGTCTGTTTTAAATACAAAATCCGTAGGCCCTTTTAAAGAACGACCAAACTCATCTTTAATTTTATCAAAATTTTTAAGAGTATAGGTCTGATTAGCTTTTAGATAAACCGGCAAACGGATAGGAGTTTCATCATACCAATAATTATAATCTTGCCTTCCTTCCCAAGGGTCATAATCCGAACGACCACCAGCTAGATCCGGGATAAAAGTAAGATTGTTTTTGACTTGAGAATCAACGACAGGACCAGAAAAAACCAAATAAACACTGGATAAAGGATTACATAAGCCTATCGCCCCCTCTTGTATCTTACTATCTTTTCCATAAGGATTGGTCTCAGTATAATAAGTCTGCCCCTTGCGATAAATAAAAAGCTCATCCTGTTCATTGGAATAACAACGCAGTCCTAAAAATTCGAATTCGGGAAAAGCACTCAACTCTTTAGTAAAGCTTTCATTACTCGTAAGAGGACCGTAGGTTGAGACTAAACCATGGGCAATCTTTAAAAAAATATTTGCACCCAAAGGAGCCTCTTGGTCAGGCAAAACTTGCCAAAGGGAGGAAGCTTCCAAATTTTCTTTTGATTCTGGTTTATCTAAAATTTTATAAGTTAGCGTTTGTTCTTCTGGAATTCCTTCTTGGGAAAAACTCAAACGAAGCGTCTTTTGTAAAGAATCCTTTGTAATAGGCTGATTAAAGCTTAATTCTAAGAGGGGCAAACCAGGAGCACGCCATGCTTCTACTCTAAAACTCTTAAAAACAGGGCGCTTAGTGGCTATTTTATGCTGAAGGATTTTTTTAATGATCTGCCCTTCTGGAGTCATAATCCCCGGAAAAATAGTCATACTATACTCAGTGGCCAAGCTTAATTGATCTTCATCTTTTAACTGGCAAGCTAAAGCACTTGTATTAAGCCAGCGCCACTCGCAATTAAGAGGAGGCGTGATTCTAATGGGAATTTCTTCAGCACTTCTCTCCATCTTACCTATCGGCACCACAGGCTGATTAAACTGAATCACAATCTGACGACGTTCCTTCACTTCCTTACCCTCAGGAGTAATACGAGTAATTTCCAGCGCCTTAGGCTGATTAAAGACAGAGGAATCAAAGGCAGCTTGGCTTAGAGAGGAAAATAAAAGTAAAGGAAGGAGAAAAAAGAAGAGTCTAGTCATAAGCATGAAGAGTCCTTTAAAATTCAAAAAGTTCAATTTTAATTTCTTATAAACAAAAAAAAACCTCATGTCTTGTTTTTTGTCTGCTTAGATTAAAATCAAGTCTAAATCTAAAGACTAAAAAAATTGTGAAATCAGGATGAATCTTTTATGAATAAGTATGCCCTCTTTAAAAAACCAAACCTTAAAATTATCTGAAAAAATTTCCTCTCTTCAAACTTACTATTGGGAAAGCCTTAACTCCACTCAAATCAAGGCAAAGGAACTTGCTAAACAAAATAAAACTCCCTTTTTAGTAGTGGCTGATTGTCAAAGTCAGGGGCGGGGCCGCTTGCAAAGAAACTGGGAGTCCCCCGCTGGCTTAGGACTTTATTTCACCCTAGTTTTTTCTACCCAAATCCCTAAAGAAAAATTGCCTTGGATTAGTTTAATGGGAGGCTTGGCTCTAAAAGAAGTCCTTGATCAAGAGTCTATCCCCGATCTTGTCTTAAAATGGCCCAATGACCTCTTAAGCCAAGGAAAAAAACTAGCAGGCCTTTTAGCCGAAGCTCACTTTGAAACAGAAAAGAACCCTTTAATCTTTTTAGGTCTTGGCCTTAATGTGCACCAAGACCAAAAGGATTTTTCCAAAACCATCCAAAACCAGGCTACTAGCCTCTATTTACTAGGCTCCCAAAATCTAAATCGAGCTTCTTTATTAGAAAAAATAATTTTAAAAATATTAATAGAAATTAAAAACTTAGAAGCCCAACCCCATGAAAACTTTTTAAGAAGGTGGGAAAAAGAATCAAGCTTGCTTGGAAAAGAAATTTGCTTTACTTGGGAGGGGAAAGAAAAACAAGGAAGAGTCTTAGGACTCAACTCCGAAGGACACCTTAAAGTAGAAAGCCAAACAAAAGAAATTTTATATTTAATTGCCGAAGACAGTACTCTTATTAAATAAACCTTCAATCCAAAGCCTATGTTACTAGCTATTGATATTGGAAACACCAACATGTTGGTGGGTCTTTACTCGGAAAACACTCTCATGCATCATTGGCGTTTAGAAACCAAACAAGAACGCACTGCTGATGAGATGGGGATTTTCTTTAAAGAATTATTTTCTTTTGTGGGTTTAGACCTTAAAGTTGTTAAAAAAATTATTATCTCTAATGTCGTCCCACCCTTGGAGTTTAGCTTAAGCACCATGTGCGAACGCTACTTTGGACTAAGTCCTCAATGGATTACTACTGATCTTTCCACACCTATTAAAGTTGCCTTAGACAACCCACAAGAAATCGGCGCTGACCGTTTGGTCAATGCAGTAGCAGGAATTCATAAGTACGGAGCCCCTTTAATCTTGGTAGACTTTGGCACAGCCACGACCTTTGATTTTATCGACCAAAACAAAAACTACCAGGGAGGGCTTATTGTGCCAGGCATTAGTATCTCCAGTGAGGCGCTTTATAAAAAAGCAAGTAAGCTGCCCCGAGTAGAAATCAAAAAACCCAAGCGAGTCATTGGTAAGAACACCATTGAAAGTGTTCAATCGGGCATCTTTTATGGCTATGCTGGACTAGTGGATTCTATTATTGAAAAAATTAAGGAAGAAAGCCAAAGCAATCCTATTGTAGTAGCCACCGGAGGGTTTTTAAGTCTCATGACCCAGGGTAGTAAAAACATCCAACACTGGGATCCTTTCTTAACCCTAGAGGGTTTGCGTCTTTTAGCAAAATAATAAACTCTAAGCTAATCTGCTAAAAAAGACTGATCCGCAAAAAGGCCTCTCCAATCCTCTGCACTAGAACTGCTAGTGGAAAAAATAGGATTACTAATACCCCAGGCAGGAGTGGTTCCAATTAGTTGGGGATGATTTTTAACTGTATCCAAGAAACTAGCAGGAGAAATCTCCGCTGGACCGGTAGTCATCTTAGGAACATGGGGGAAAGCCGGTAGCTCAGTATGATCGGCAACCACCACTACCCAAAAGTCCTCCGTAAGATCAATATCATAAGTAAAACTGGCACTATAAACACCATCATTAAGGTTGACGTTAAGGACTTCTTCCCCACCAGTACCAAAAGTAACAGCTGGGTCCATCAAATAACGGGGCATATGGGCAAGGGCATTGGTGACCGAATGGAAACTCTCACTATTGCCTAAACCTTCTATCCCTTCCCAAGGACCACTTAAATCATCCTTGGCAGGAATAGGTACGGTATTAATATAAACACGGGCTCGATCAAAGGGTAGAGCCTCCGTACTGGTTAAGTTAACCTGAAGAGTCACCGGACCTGAGGCATTGACTAAGGTTTCTCCAGGCCCAACACTTTGACCACCCTGGCTTAAGCTGGCTTCTACGAAGACACCGCCGCTGATGATCATCTTACCGGTATTCATATTTTCTGCTAACTCAACCTTATTATTATTGAGTTCCTCAAAGCTACCCATCCCATCCTTAGGATCTATAGAAGACTTAATACAAAGTCTGGGCCATGATGCTGGATCTTTACTCCAGGTATGGGTATCACTACCCACGGTGGCGCCATAGCGCTTCCCGTTTTTAAGTAAGTTAAGAAGATTGAAGTAAGTAGGCAACCCCGTCTCCATCAAGTGACCTTTAAAAACCGTCACATCATCCCCAATGGCCAACTCAAAGACATTCGCTTTATCAAAATAATCTACCATAGGACTTGTGCCATAGGGATAAGGCGCTTGGCCGCTTGTGCTAGGAGGCAGTCCAAAATTAATAGGATTGGCATAACTATCTCCCGGAGAGGTTTCGGGAAAATAAGTAGTCGTCACTACCCTACCAAAAATTCCAGCCCCTAAAAAGGCGTCCATAAAATGGGCTACGATAAAAGACTGTAGTCCCTCGTTTTGCTCGTCGATTTCTTGAAAACTTTGCCCAATACTTTTTACCAATGCCGGACCTGCTCCTCCTTGGTTATCGGGATGGACAGTATAGTCATAGGCACCACCCATACGATCGTTGGGATCATGTTCCAAAAAGAAAGGAATTGCATGACCCTGTACTAAGGCGGTTAGTTCCATAGCCGTAAAAGAAGCTATTTGGTTTTCTAGACCTAATTCTTTAATAACAGGAGCGTAGTTGACTATGTTTTCGTGGTCAGCTCCAGCAATCCAATCCACCCCTTCAGCTACTACCCCTCTTAGACGATTTTGCATCAGCACACCCACATCGGGAGAACCTATAGAATGCAAGTGACTATCACCACAGACATAACCAGGTGTGGGAAGTACGCGTGTAATATCTCCATTAACAGCTACAGAGCCACCATTTGTAATGGTAATGTCTTGTTTAAAGATAGAGCGTTCTGGACCTCCTAAACCATAGACAATATAATCTCCTGGCTCTAGACGAATTTGGTTATTAGATCCTTCCACTAATCTTTTATGACCTCGGGGATAAAGGATCCCATTGTTATCTTGGTAGAGCAAAACCGGCACCCCATAAGGATCTACCGTAAGACCAGCATCCATAAAAGTCCCATCAGCGTCATCTAAAATACAATTGTCCCCTTCCAAACCACAAGCCAAGGGTGGACTAGGATCAATTCCTACTACCATCACTCTAGCAAAAGTAGGTTGTCCATCCTGGGTAATATTGACTGTTAGCGTGCCGCTGGCTCCCAATTGGCAGTTATTGCCCGTACAGACAGCTGCTTGTGAGCCAATCGCATAACCTTCTTTATAAGCCTTAATCGTATAAGGACCTTGGGCAAAAACGGCAGCCTTTGCATTATCACCGGTTGGAACTTGGGCTGACCAGTTGCCCTCACTATCACTAAGCGCCACAGTAAAGGGCTTATTGCTACTATCCAAAACCGCTACTCTGACACCGGCGGCTGGTGCTCCCGAGTTATCAGTAATTTTACCAGACAAGGTCCCCCGTGAAACGCCCACGGCTTTAAGTATTTCATCAGTCACCGAAGAAACACTGCCATCTCCCACTACAAAATAACGACGATAAATTCTTTTGCCACCGGCTGGGATACTAAAATTAATCTTAGGATCTTCCCCTGGACTAAAAGTAGCTAAATTAGTGATAGACTCTTCTCCTGGAATCACCGGAATTACTCCCGAAACCACCAAAGTAGTGGCCAGCTCATGGGCTCCGTCTTCATCCTTAAACTGCTCCACATCATAAACAAAACCATAACTACTAGGACGGCTAGGATCCTCAGGGTAAAGGGCACTAGCCACCACTGAAGTAATAAAGTCATAAGAAAAGTTTTTGGCAAAACCCACACCGGGAATAAAAGGCTCAATATCACCACTAGGGTTGAGGCTAGTCCCTACAGGAAAACGAATCTCCTCATTAGGATTGTCATTTCTAAACAAAGTCTCTACGATCACATAAGCAGAGTCCTCTCCTCCACTTTCTTTAACCTTAAGAGTATAGTCAGTGATGATTTCTTGATTAAAACCATTTAAAAGCTCGATGTTTTTAAAAGGGTCATAGGCAGGAGTAAACTGATCTCCAAAAAAGACTTGAGGCGTAGAAGCCAACAAAGAAGCATGTTCCAAAAGGGTCTTTGCCAAAATATAAAGCCAGGCTTTGGTCTTACCAATCGCTCTAACCGTCAAATTACCCTGGGCTGGATCACCGTTGAGCACCTCGATTCTTTCATAATCCACCGAGTGAGTTAAATTAACCACCGGAATCATAGAACCAAAACCATCCCTACGTGTTCCATTGGGCATATAAGCTGCATCAATAATGACCCCACCATAAGGCTTAACCCCAGGATCACGACCGGGGGCCTGAATCAAAATAGCTACTTTCTCATTTTGCATTAAAATGTCCCCCACCCGACCTTGAGCCATGGGACCATTTAATAAAAAGGCCTCGTTCCCTTGAGTAATAACCCCAGCACCCCTAAAAGTACCAGGATCGCCACTGACAGAGGGGCCAAACACACCAGCATCAATGACAGTATTTTCTTCTTGGCTTCCACAATGGGCCAACATGAAAAAACTGAGTATTACAAAAATACCAAGAAAAAATCGTCGTATCATCGTCATGGAATTACCTTTTATTAAGATCTAGATTTTTTATAATTTCAGTGAATTAGGCCGTGCTCCTTAGCTACTCAACTTAACCTAATCTTAACCCAAAAACCAGCTCTAACGAAGTTTTCGGCACATTTCCAGCAGAGTTTCTATGCTCAATGCGTCATTTTAAATCTCTTTACTGAGAATCGGTCCCCATAGGGTCCTGTTCATGAAGATGAGGAGGCTCCTTTAAGAGGTCCGAAGGATGCCTAGTCTTAGGCACCCAGTGGCCGTGGGAGTCTCTATAAAGGTCTTCCTTAAATAAATCGTAGGCCTTGGTATGGGGGCTTTTTTTAAGTAAGGCCATGACCCAATCTCGATCCTGAGGACTTTTGGTAGTAATAAATTTTTTTAAAAATTCTAAGGCCTTAGGAGAACTTAGATTAATTAAAGATAGCATAGCAAGGCTCTGTAATGGCTGTTTATCTTCTGCAAGTTTTAAAAGAAAAGCTTCGGCTAAGTCGGGCTTGGCCTGAGACAAAACTAAGACAGCTCGCTTTTGTAACTTTTCATCGCTTCCTGCAAAAATTTCCTTAAAAATCCCCTTAATTTTTTCTGAATCAAAAAGTGTTAAATAAGCTAATAATTTTAATTTTTCCTCCCCTTGAGTCCCCTGGTAGGTTTTAATATAAAAATCTTCCGGTAAATTCTTTCCCGATTGATGTAGCAAACCTAAAGCAAGTAAACGCTCTTCTCCCACACTTTGTTTGGCGATTTTTTTTAAATTGCTTTCCTTAGCACCATGCCGTGCCAAAAGACGAATCAAAGCCAAACGATAAGCTTGATCATGGGACTGACGAATCACTTGATCAACCAAGACCTCCCCTTGGTCTGGCAAACTAATCTCTTCTTCCTGAGCAAGACGATCCGCTGCTTGAATAGCTAAATAAGGAGAAGAAGAAGCCTTTAAAAAATTTAATAAGAGGCTGGTTTTGTCTTCTGCCTTTAAGTAATTTTTGACTGTCAGCAGGTCTTCAGCCCCCAACCAAGCCCAAGCTTGGCCCTGACCATAAAAGCGATAAAAGGGGCCTTTTTTAAAAAGTTCTTGGTAACTATCATATCGCGGTAGAGGAGCTAGGTTAACTAAAAGACTCTGGTCCTTTTTAAGATTTTTTAAAAAATCTAGTTTAGCTCCAAAACTTTCGTAAAAAACATGAAAAGTATGGGGACTCTTTTTATCCATACCTTTAAGCCACTTTTGGACCTCTAATTCTAAAAGTGTAACTTGAGAATTTTTTTTCCAGCTTTCTTGTTTAAGGACTTTAACCAAGGCTACTTGAGGTGCCTGATCTAAGGCCTTCCAAAAATTATCTGGATCGTCTTGGTCCAAAAAAGCTCGTAAGCTTAGGGGAAAACAAGACAAGACTAAAAAAATAAAAAGCCTAAATTTCATTTTTTTACTTTATCCAAAAACAAAGAAGCATCACAAGACATAAAAAATCCCGCACTTAAGGCGGGATTTTAAAAAGATCTTTAATTTAATTTTTAAGAACCTTTTACCTCAATGGTTTTAGGCTCAGGTTTTGCTTGCTTAGGAATCTTAATGCTTAAGACACCGTCTTTAACCTCAGCCTCTACTTGGTCAGAGACGACATTTTCGGGTAAGCTTAAAGAGCGTTTAAATTTTCCAAAGCTTCTTTCCGAGTAGGAGTAGTAGTTTGCTTCTCCTTCTTTACCTTCGGTTTTAACTTTTTCTTCGGTTTTTTCTCCACTAATATGAAGCACGCCATCGTGTACACTGACATTAATATGGTCTTTCTTTAAGCCTGGTACTTCTACCTTAACACGGTAGGCCTCGGCGTCTTCTCGGATTTCTAAACTAGGAGAAAAAGTCTGACTAAGTTCACTACCTCCCCACTGGCCAAACAGATTGGGCAAAGCTCGCTCTAAGCGGTTAAATTCCTTAAAAGGATCAAAAAGTGCTAAAGCTCCCATGATTTTTACCTCCTTTGTTTTTTTGTCTACACAGGAGATAAGCTGCTTCAAGCCTCTGTCAAGGGAGGATAAAATATTTTTAAGAACCTTGATTTTTCATCGCCGCAATCAAAATATCGGCGACTTCCGGACGAGTAAACTCTTCGGGAGGTCTCTCTCCTCTTTGAAGCATTTCACGAACTTTAGTCCCACTAAGAAAGACACGTTCTTCCGGTGTAGAAGGAGAAGTCTTGGAAGAAGCCATGCTCTTAGTACGCATGCAATAAAAAGCATGCTCAAACATTAAAGGAGTGATGCCAATTTCTTCGGGTGTAAAGTTTTCAAAAATCTTTTGAGCATCGTAGGTACCATAATAATTGCCCACTC
>JAGRNM010000040.1 GCA_020440745.1 Deltaproteobacteria bacterium | reverse complement strand
AGATGAACGAGCCTCCTGGAGCCCGTGCTCGAGTGGCCTTGTCAGCTTTGACCATTGCAGAATATTTTAGAGACGAAGAAAACCAAGACGTTTTGCTCTTTGTAGATAATATTTTCCGTTTTACTCAGGCAGGTGCGGAGGTGAGTGCGCTCTTAGGTCGTATTCCTTCGGCGGTGGGTTATCAGCCGACCTTGGCTACTGATATGGGTGCTTTGCAGGAGCGTATTACTTCTACCAACACGGGTTCGATCACCTCGGTGCAGGCCATTTACGTACCCGCCGACGACTTAACCGACCCAGCGCCTGCGACCACCTTTAGTCACTTGGATGCGACTACGGTTTTGAGTCGTCAGATTGCGGAATTAGGTATTTATCCTGCGGTGGATCCCTTGGACTCCACGAGTCGGGTTTTGGATCCTCAAATAATCGGTAATGATCATTATAGAATAGCCCGTGAAACCCAAGAACTCTTACAACGTTATAAAGACTTGCAAGATATTATCGCCATCTTGGGTATGGACGAGCTTTCGGAAGAAGACAAACTAGTGGTTGCCCGTGCCCGTAAGATACAGCGTTTTCTTTCTCAGCCTTTCTTTGTGGCCGCCCAATTTACGGGTCTAGAAGGAAAATACGTTGAGCTTAAAGACACCTTAAAGGGCTTTCAGGAAATCTTAGAAGGAAAGCACGATGAAGTGCCTGAGCAGGCCTTTTACTTGGTGGGAACCATTGAAGAAGCTTTAGAAAAAGCACAAAAACTAGCAGCTTAAATTTTAAAGACAATGAAGTTAACAATCCTCACACCTTCTAAAGAAATCTTAGCTCCTACTGAGGTAAGCAGTCTTCAAGCCCCTGGACTTAAGGGGACCTTGGAGGTTTTGAGTGGGCATGCCGACTATGCTGAGCCCTTGGGGGTGGGCATCCTTTCTTATCAAAACGACCGAGGTACCATAAAACTAGTGGCAACGGGTGGTTATTTGGAAGTGCATCATCAAGAAATCCTGGTAGTAGCCGATACCGTTGAAAAGGCCGAAGATTTTGAAGCTTCTACTCTCAGAAATCATTTAGCTCAATTAGAAAGCAAACTAAGTCAAGGGGGACTCTCTCCAGAGGAGTTTTTAGCTACCTTAAAGACTAGGGATCAAGAAGTCGCTCGTTTAAAACTTTTTGATTAAGTTTTTTTTAAAAAATGCGAGATCTCTTAAAAATTCTATTCAAGAATTTGCGCAAAAGCTCAGAGGTGGCTAAATTAATGAAAGGTCTTTCCAGCACTTCTTTTCAGCCAAAGACCACTTTTAAAAAAACTTCATCTATTAAACTTTCTTCAGAAGTCTCCAAGAGGCTTTTAAAAGAGACCAGCGAAGACAGTCTGCTTGATTTTTTTGAGAGCGCTCTTAAAGGTCAGCAAGAAGACCAAAGCTTTCACCAAAGTCAAAGCTTTGAAATCAACGGCAAGCACTACAAAGACTTAGAAGACTTACCTCCTGAGTACCAAAAAATTTTTGGCAAAGAAGCTATAGACTTAAAAGAGGTCTTAGGAACAAATAACTTAGCTAAAAGCCACAGGAGAGAACCCTTAAAAAACAAGGAGATTAAAAAAAACTACATCCGTCCTTCGCGTCAAGAGGACTCAGGTAGTTTTTTAAGTAAATTAGTCCTTTTTCTTTTTATAGTCACATTGATTTTCTCCATAGTTTATTATTTTAAACAGGCTTCCTAGTCCTTAGGGGACTCAAACTCATAATTTTCTTTTCCCCTTCTTTAAACTAGCTTAAATAGAACACTATGAAATCTAAGCGCCTGATATGGCTTTCTAGTTTATTAGTAATTTTATTGGTCGTGGCCCTTTGGCAGTTTTGGCCAAAATCTAAAAAATCAAACAAAGATCAAGGTCTTATTGGAACAGAAGAAATAAAAGACTTTGGAGAAGTAGAAAGCAAAAAAGAATCCCCACCCCAAGCGCCTCTTCCTAGTCAAGCTCCTCCCACAACAGCCCCTGTCTCGGCACCACCACCTAGCTCTCTTTTAGTAAAAGCGCCTGATCGCTTATCAGTGGCTGAGGGTTCTAGTTTTTATCTGCAAGGTTTTCAGGTAACTTACCAAGGTAAGAATAAGCTAGTCTACGATTGGAAATTAATCAAAGGCCCCAGTGATAAAATAGAGTGGGTCAAGCTTCCCGAATCTCCCTCCGAGCTTCAAATATTGATTGGAAATTTGTCGGAAAAAACCGACTTTGTCATTAGTCTAAAAGTCAGCGACGGAGTCCAAGAAGCCGAAGACCGAGTAACGCTTACAGGCGTACCGGCCAAACTTAAGCTAGTGCAACAACTGGGGGGAGAACTCTTAGACTTACAAGCCTTAGGAGACCAATGGTTAGCGTTGTGGGGAAGGAGCTTACAGCTTTACTCCAACCAGGGTTCTTTAATCCAAAGAGCTCAGTTGGACTTTGTGCCCCAAGCGCTTTTTGTGCCTCAGCCAGCCACTTTGAAAGAATTTTTAGTACAAGACAAGCAGGGTGATTGGTATTGGATACAATTGGGAGAAGAAGGCATCCAAAGCCAAAGACAATTACCCATGTTGGGTAATAAAGTTTCTTATTTAAAATCTCTAAACCTGAGGGGAAAACCTTACGCCCTGGCTCGACTACCAGAGGGAGTAGAGTTGTGGAACTTTGAAGACGCTCGCAAGCCTAAACTTAAAAACAGTTTAAAGATTTCTTTAGACCCACAGGCCCGTTTGGCCCTTTGGGAACAAAGTCTTTTTGTAGTGGGAGAGCAAGAGATTCAGGTTTATGAACTTACTTCTTCTAGGCTCTTAGCTAGTCTTCCCTCAGGGGGCAGTCCTCAGGATTTACAGATCATTAGTTGGAAACAAAAAAACTACCTTGCACTAAGCATTGGTCAGGACCGTACTGGTCAAGCTCGTCAAGACTACGGCTTGCAGCTTTTTGAAATCAGTACTGACGGTCGCTTAGGCTCTGCCCGCCGTCTTCCTTTAAAAGAGCCCATGGAAAGTTTTCTTTGGTTAGCCAATGGTTACTTTGTTTTTAATTTTGCCAATCTTCCTAGCAAGGCCTTTGACTTTAATTTTACAGAAAAGAGCATCAGTTTACCTTCATTGTCAGCTTTGGGCCCTTATCCTCAACTATGGCGTAGTTCTTACATAAATCAGATTCAAGTATGGCTTAGGGGAGCTTCTGCCTTGGCTTTAATTAACTTATCTGATCTTAAAGGAGAACTTTTAGAGACCCACAGCAGTGTGGATGAAGTACTTTGGCTTAAAGCTCAGGGAGACACAGATCTGTGGCTTGGAGAAAAAAGATCAGGCACCTATACTTTAAAATTATTATCTCAAGCAGACTTAAGCTTAAAACAAGCTTGGTCTTTGGCTGGAGAGCTAAGAAACTTAGTAGTCTTTAAAAAACAAGCTTTAATCTTATCCCATGGTGAGGAAGAAAAAGCGACTTTAGGCAGTATAGCTTTAATCAGCCCGGTGACTTCTAATGCTTCTCAAGCCTCTCAAGAGCTTCAAGCCCCTTCAAAAAAACTAAGTTGGTTACCCGGAGAGTGGGGAAGCTCCTTGTCTGATAAACAAATTATGGCTTGGGACTTAGACTTTAAAGAAACGCAACAAAAACAAAACCTAGCCGTTGCCGTCAGTGCTTCTCCTTCAGGCGGCGATCAAGAAGGAGTTTTGTTTTGGAGTCAGAAAGCAGGCGATGATTTAAACAAATTATTAGTACAAGATTTATCAGAACAATCTCAGTTATTAAATCAAAGCGGTGCAAAAAACCTTTCTTTAAGTCAGGATGGTAGGGCTTTAATAGTAGCTGCTGGTTTAAATGGTTTAGTGGTCTTTGATTTAGAAAGGCTACAGGTAGTCACCCGTCTTTCTTTTGGAGAAGCCTGGTCGGTAAGTCGGGTAGAGATTTCTCCAACAGGAAATTTAGTTTTGGCTAGCATTGTAGAATTAGCAACGGGGAGAACGGTTTTAAAACTCTTTTCCATTAATCCAGACCTTAGGTTAGAAGAATATGCTAATTTAGGGGACTTGCCATCCTGGCAAAGTCATCAGACCTGGGAAAACAGCAGCTGGGCACTGACTTATGACGATTATTATCTCTTTTTACCTAAGCGCGGGGGCAAATTAGAAGTCTATAACCTAAGCTTGCCTACCAAACCTTTTGCTATTGCAGAATTAAATTTGGGAAGCGAAGTCCTCTCGGTAACTCTAGCCAAACAATTTAAAGAAGTCTTTGTTGCTTTAGGTAAAGACGGTTTAGCTAAGTTAAACTTTGGATTTTAGTTTTAAACAGGGAGAGAGATTTTATGAAATATCAAGGAAGCTGCCACTGTGGAAAAATTGCTTATGAAGTAGAAGCCCAGATAGAATCTTTATTAGAATGTAACTGTTCTTTATGCAGTCGGCGTGGTTATTTACTATTTTTTGTTCCTAAAGAACAAATACAGTTAACAACTCCTGCTAGTGACATGAGTACCTATACTTTTAATAAACACGTCATTAAGCATCATTTTTGTCCTACTTGTGGTTGTGCTCCCTTGGGTTTTGGATCCGATAGTAAGGGTAAAGAAATGGCCGCAGTCAATGCGCGTTGTATTCCTGATTTAAACTTAAACCAGTTTAAAATTAATCATTATGATGGAAAAGCAGTTTAGAAAGACTTATACTAGAAAAACTATGAAAAAAATTATCAAAAAATTAATTTATCTTTTAATTCTTTTAAGTAGTTCACCTATCTTGGCAGAAAGTAAAAGCGTCCCTTGCCCTCCCAAACTAGATGCTTATGTAGCTGGGGTAGAGGTCTATCGTCATCAAAACTACGATAAGCAAAGCAAGCAGTGTATTCCTGCTCAGTCTTCTTTGATTAGCCTAAAAGAGGGTAAATTAAAAGAAGCCATCAAGATAGATGGCTTTGTGGTAGGCATAGAAAAATTTTACAACAATCAATTAGAAGAAGTCGTTAAAGTCACCAGCAAAGCAGGGGGACACACTACCTTGCTTAAACTTTTAAAATGGGACTCCTCACAAACAAAGCTCTTAGAAATACCAGGAGGCACTTTTACTTCTTCCCTTGGATCGATTGCCTTATTAAATCCCGTTTCAGACCAATTGGAAGTCAAAGTAAAAAATCAAGACTCGGTCAATCAGTGTCAGGTATTGTGGGAAGAAAGCTTTGTTTTAAAAGACAAAAAGTTTGAGACTAAAGGTAAAGTAGAATTAGAAAAGTCCTGTCATTAATTTTTAAGCCTTTAAAACTTTTTTAAGATAAGCTCCGGTAAAGCTTTTTTTATTTTTGGCTACTTGTTCCGGCGTGCCTTGGGCGATGATTTGACCGCCTCCTTCTCCGCCTTCGGGACCTAGGTCAATAATATAGTCTGCGCATTTAATTACTTCTAAGTTATGTTCGATGACAGTTACGGTATTACCACTGTCTACCAATCTTTGGAGTACTTTTAAAAGACACTCCACATCGGCAAAGTGTAGTCCCGTGGTGGGCTCATCCAAAATATAAAAAGTCTGACCCGTAGATCGTTTACTTAGTTCCTTACTTAGTTTAATCCTCTGGGCTTCTCCTCCGGAAAGCGTCGTCGCGCTTTGACCCAGCTCGATATAGCCCAAGCCCACTTCTACTAAGGTCTCTACTTTACGGTGAATAGCCGGCAGGTTTTGAAAAAAATCTAAGGCTTGTTCGGCGGTCATGCTTAAAACATCGGCAATGGACTTACCCTTATAAAGCACCTCTAAAGTAGGAGGATTATATCGTTTGCCTTTGCATTCTTCGCAAACCACATAGACGTCTGGCAAAAAATGCATTTCGATTTTAATAAGCCCATCGCCTTCGCAGACTTCACAGCGACCGCCTTTAACATTAAAACTAAAACGTCCTGGTTTGTATCCTCTTGCCTTAGCCTCATTAAGATTAGCAAAAAGATCGCGGATTAAAGTAAAAAGACCCGTATAGGTAGCCGGGTTGGATCTAGGGGTGCGACCAATAGGGCTTTGGTCAATTACAATAGCCTTATCTAAATGTTTAAGACCTTCTAAGCTTTTATATTTGCCCGGTAGCTCGCGGGCTCCGTTTAGTTTTTGGTTAAGAATTTTAGCTAGTGTATCATTAATCAAAGTAGATTTACCGCTACCACTGACACCAGTAATCACAGTTAAAGTAGCTAAAGGAAAATCCACTTCCAGATTTTGTAAATTATTGGCTTGAGCACCCTTTAATTTTAAAAACTTAGCATTGCCCACGCGGCGTTTTTTGGGGATTTCAATCTTGCGTCTTCCACTTAAATAATCCGCAGTTAGACTTTTTTTAATTTTTAAAACCTCTTTAGGTGTACCCGCGGCTACTATCTCGCCTCCATGCACACCAGCGCCGGGGCCTAGGTCCACCAGATAATCGGCCTCCAGCATGGTTTCTTCGTCATGCTCCACAACAATGACCGTATTGCCTAAATCACGGAGTCTTTTTAAAGTCTCTAAGAGCTTAGTATTGTCTCTTTGGTGCAAGCCAATAGAAGGTTCATCCAAAATATACATCACCCCAACAAGGGCCGAGCCAATCTGAGTAGCCAGGCGAATACGTTGTCCTTCGCCGCCGGACAAAGTAGAAGCCCGACGATCCAAACTTAAATAACCCAAGCCCACATTATTTAAAAAACCCAAACGCTCACGGATTTCTTTTAGGATGGGCGCTGCAATTTGAGAGGCAGAGCCATCAAATTTAAGTTCATCAAAAAAGGTAAACAAACGTTCGACACTTAAGCTAATCAAATCAAAGATAGACTTGTCTTGGATCTTCACCGCCAGTGCTTCGGGCTTAAGACGGCTGCCGTTGCAGGATTCGCAATTGCGGTGGCTCATATATTTTTCTAGCTCACGCCTCATCCAATCACTGTCGGTTTCCCGGTGACGGCGTTGCAGGTTATTTAAGACTCCCTCAAACTTAGCTCGATAAACTCGGCGACCGCCTCGTTTGCTTTTGTAGTAAAACTCCACCAGCTTGTCGCTGCCATAAAAAATGAGCTGCTGATTTTTTTTGGAAAGCTTGGTAAAAGGCGTGTCCATAGAAAAATCATAAGCCTTGGCCAGAGAGCTTAATAACTGAGGATAAAAAGTAGCGGTCTTTGAGTGCCAAGGCACTATCGCCCCTTGTTTTAAACTTAAACTTTGATCAGGCACCACCAAGTCGGGATCAAAAAACATGTCACTACCCAATCCCTTACAGGTATCACAGGCTCCATGAGGGCTATTAAAACTAAAAAGTCTGGGACTGATTTCTTCAAAACTAAGACCGCACTTAAGGCAGGCAAATTTTTCGCTAAAAAGTTTTTCTTCAGCCACTTCTTTTTTATCATTTAAGATTTCTAACTTGGCAATGCCTTCCCCAAATTTTAAAGCTGTCTCCAAACTGTCAGTCAAACGACCTCTAAGCCCTTCTTTAACCACCAAGCGATCGATGAAGAGATCAATATCGTGTTTTTTCTTTTTATCAAGGGTGGGCTCTTCACCTAAGCTATAAGTCTCGCCGTCGATTTTGACGCGGACAAAACCTTGGGCCCTGAGGTTTTTAAGCATTTGGCCGTATTCACCCTTACGTCCTCTTACTAAAGGTGCTAACAAGTGCAGCTTGGCACCAACTCCCAAATCCAAAATTTGATCGGCCATTTGATTGACGGTTTGACTCTCAATCTTTTGGCCACACTGATAACAATGGGGTACCCCAACTCGGGCAAAGAGAAGACGAAAGTAGTCGTAGATCTCGGTGACGGTTCCCACGGTCGACCTAGGGTTGTGGCTGATGGTCTTTTGTTCAATAGAAATAGCAGGCGAAAGACCTTCTATCAAATCCACGTCGGGTTTACCCATCTGATCCAAAAACTGTCTGGCATAGGCGGAGAGCGACTCCACATAACGGCGTTGGCCTTCGGCATAGAGGGTATCAAAGGCAAGGCTGGATTTGCCCGAGCCCGATAGCCCGGTAATCACCACCAGCTGATTGCGTGGCAGGCTAACATCAACGTTCTTAAGGTTGTGCTGCCTAGCTCCCTTGATGTGGATAAATTTGGATTCCATGAGTCAAGGGAGAGATAGGCTTGTAAATTTTAGACGTCAAGTATCCTTTAGAAACAACTCATCCTAAGTTTTTTTAACTTAGACCTTAAAGATCCTTTTAGCATTTTTAAAAAGAAACTTTTCTTTCACCTCTTGGGACAAGTCTAAATCCTCGACTTGTTTAACTGCTTTATCAAAAGGCAACTGAGGAAAATTGGTTCCAAAGAGTACTTTGTCTTGGCCATAGGTCTTCATAAAATGAATCAACTCTTGAGGATAGTAACGAGGCAAGTAGGCCGAAGTATCAATAAAGACATTGGGATGTTTCCAAGCTAAGCCAATCATTTCTTGCGTCCAAGGGTAGCCAATATGACCCGCCACAATTTTAAGATCAGGAAAAGTAAGCGCCACTTCATCCAAATAAGGTACCGGTCGGCCGGTTTCAGAAGGCATGAGGGGCCCAGTATGTCCTGCCTGAGTACAAAAAGGTATCTCTAGCTCAATGCACTTAACGTAAAGAGGATAATAAAGCTTATCATTGGGAGGAAGCTTCCACAACCAAGGAACAATTCTTAATGCTTTAAAGCTCCATTCTTTAACCGCGTGTTCTAATTCTTTCACGGCTTGCACTGGGTTTTCTAGATTGACAGAAGCCACTCCCGAAAAGCGATCAGGATGGGCCTGCACCATCTCGGCGATTTGCTCATTACTAAAAATCCAAGTTCCAGGTCGGGACCAAGCAGCTAGCATTAATTTTGAGATCCCCGCCTGATCCATCAAGGCTAAAGTTTCTTCTGTATTTAAGCCTCTTTTCAGCAAAGCAGAAGATCCTGATTGTTCAAAGAGACGCATCACCTCGGGGATTTTTTTGAGTCCTTCGATTAAAGCTGGCTGAGCCCAAACATCAATAACGGGTAGTTTTTCCAATGGGGACCTCCTTTTCATAATTTTTAATAAGTTTTTGTAACCAACTTTTCTTAGCTTCTTGTTGAGCAATGCCCAACTTGATCATTTCTATTCTAATAAAAGCCACTCCACGTTT
>JAGRNM010000003.1:5618-20420 GCA_020440745.1 Deltaproteobacteria bacterium | reverse complement strand
TCCGGTGCATAGCGCCTTAAGCTTGGTGGTGAGTTTGGTGGCGGTTGCCGGGCTTTTTTTGACGCTTAATGGAGAGTTTTTGGCAGCGGTGCAGATCCTGACCTATGCTGGCGCTATCTTGGTTTTGTTTATCTTTATTATTATGCTGCTCAATTTAAATGAGTCAGAGTTAAAAGAAAAATCTCCGGGAATTTTATTAAAAGTCTTTTTGTTTATTTTTGGCGGCGGCTTGTTTTTGGCCTTAGTGCAAGCGGGCAGCTCTTTGCCTAGCGGGGGCGCTAAGATTCAAAAAGATTTTGGATCGGTTAGTCAGGTGGGTGAACTTTTGTTTACAGACTACAGTTTAACCTTTGTTTTGGCAGGCGTCTTGTTGACCGTGGCACTGGTTGGAGCCGTGCTTTTGGCTAAGAAGGATTTAAAATGATTACCTTGCATCATTATCTAATTTTGGCGGGTTTTTTGTTTGCCTTAGGTTTTGTGGGTGTGATTTTACGCCGCAATCTTTTGGTCGTGCTCATGTGTATTGAGCTGATGCTTAACGGAGTTAATTTGTCCTTTGCCGCCTTTGCCAGATTTTTAGGTAATTTAGACGGGCAGGTGGCTAGTTTTTTTGTGATTGTTTTAGCCGCGGCCGAGGCTGCTATTGGCTTGGCCATTGTGATTTTGCTTTTTAGACGCAAAGGTAGCGTGCAAGCGACTGATTTTAATTTGTTGAAAGATTAAAATCGTTGTTGGTTTTTAATTGTTCGTTGTTGGTCTCTTCACGAACAACTAAAAACCAACAACCAATAACTTAAACATGAATTTAATTTATTTCATTTTATTACCCCTATTGGGAGCTATCCTAAACGGCAGTATTGCGCTTATTAGTGCAGGTCGTAAAAAAGAAGAGCCTAGAGCCTTGGTGTCGGCCATTGCTTTGGGTGTGATGTTGGTGGCCTTTGCCTTGGCGATTCCCTTAGCTTTGGACTTTTTTAGTGGGAGGACTGATCCCATTTTAAGTTCGCTTTTTTCCTGGATCACGGTGGGTAATTTTAAGGTGGATTTTGCCTTAAGCTTGGACCGTTTGAGTGTGGTCTTGCTTCTTATCATCACCGGTGTGGGTTCTCTGATTCATCTTTACTCGGTGGGATATATGAAGGGTGAAGCGGGCTACGCTAAGTATTTTGCCTATCTTAATTTGTTTGTGGCCAGCATGCTGGTCTTAGTCTTGGGCGAGAATTTACTTATGATGTTTTTGGGTTGGGAAGGGGTGGGGCTTTGCTCTTATTTATTAATTGGTTTTTGGTTTGAAGATGAGGCCAAGGCTAAGGCGGGTAAGAAAGCCTTTATTGTTAACCGAGTAGGCGATTTTGGTTTTCTCTTAGGAATTTTTTTGCTGATTAGCTTTTTCTTGCCCGAGGCAAAGGAAGGCGTCTCGATTTTAAGTTTTAGCTATCTAAAGACCTATATCCATGAACTGGGACATGCCCATGTGATTTTTATCCCGGCGGGAATCATTGGCTTATGTTTCTTTATTGGAGCCATGGGTAAGTCTGCTCAGATTCCTCTTTATGTATGGTTGCCGGATGCCATGGCTGGCCCCACTCCTGTTTCGGCCTTGATCCATGCCGCTACCATGGTAACTGCCGGTGTTTATATGATTGCGCGGATGCATTTTCTTTATGATCTAGCGCCTTGGGTTTTGCAATTTATAGGAGCCATTGGAGCTATCACGGCCCTCTTTGCTGCTAGTATTGGTTTGGTGCAGCGGGATATTAAAAAGGTCTTGGCTTATTCTACAGTCAGTCAGTTGGGTTTTATGTTTTTGGCCATGGGCGTGGGCGCTTATGCCACGGGCGTTTTTCATCTTATGACCCACGCTTTTTTTAAGGCTTGTTTGTTTTTGGGTTCGGGTTCCGTTATTCACGCTATGGGTGGGGAGCAAGATATTCGTAGGATGGGAGGCTTAAGAAAAAGCATGCCTATTACCTTTTGGACTTTCTTGATTGCCACCTTGGCTATTGCGGGTTTTCCTCCTTTGAGCGCCTTTTTCTCCAAAGACGAAATTCTTTGGGAGGCCTTTCACCGAGGACATTCACTCTTGGCAGGCCTGGGATTTTTGGCGGCTCTTATGACTAGCTTTTATATGTTTAGGCTGACTTTTTTGACTTTCTTTGGGGACTTTCGCGGCACGGAAGAACAAAAACATCATTTGCATGAGTCGCCTTGGACCATGACTTTGCCTTTAATTGTTTTGGCGATTCTTTCCACCGTAGGCGGTTGGGTGGGAATTCCCCATCTTTTAGGAGGACACGCTCAGTTTCAAAATTTTCTTGGCCTAGGTCATGGAAGCTTAGAAGTCACTGCTAGCGATCACCTTTGGGAGCTTAGTTTAATGGTTTTAAGCGTGGGGTTGGCCTTGTTAGGCATGCTTTTGGCCTATGTCTTTTATATAAAAAACCAAAGTTATGCCGAGTGTTTGGCAAGGCGCTTTCCTCGTCTTTATCGGCTTTTGCTTAACAAGTATTATGTGGACGAAATTTACGATGCTCTTATCGTGAATCCTATTAAAGGAATTTCGGAGACCTTTTTTAGCAAAACGGTGGATCAGAAGTTTATTAATCAGGTTTTGGTAGAAGGTTCGGCCAAGACAGTTAAAAACCTTGGTCGAGTATTAAATTGGCTGCAAAGCGGTCAGGTAAGTGTTTATGCTTTTTACTTTTTAGCCGTCATTAGTGTGGCGGTCTTTTATTTGGTTTTTAGTTAAGTCTGTCAGGCTTATTAAGACATTTAATTCCCCTCCTTAAGAAGGAGGGGAGTTTGTTTAGGAATTAAGTAGACCTAATTTTATGTTTAATTGGATCGATCAAAATATTTTAAGTCTTATTATCTTTACTCCCTTAGCGGGGGCGGTGGTGGGGCTTTTTTTGCCCTCTTCCCAAAGAAGAGTGTTTGAGATTTGGACGCTTTTTGTCACCTTGTTGACTTTTGTCTTGTCGCTGCATTTAGTTTTTTATTTTGATAATGGGGCGGGTTATCAGTTTGCTATTTTTAAACCGTGGATTCAGTCCTTAGGGGTGCAGTACGCACTGGCCGTGGATGGTATTTCTTTATGGTTGGTAGTGCTGACGACTTTTTTGATGCCCATTGTGACCCTCTTTTCTTGGGGCGCCGTGGGCGAAAGGCATAAGGCTTATTATCTATTATTATTAATCTTACATACGGGTATGTTGGGCGCCTTTATGGCCGTGGATGCTTTTTTCTTTTATCTCTTTTGGGAGGCCATGCTGATCCCCATGTATTTTTTAATTGGTATCTATGGTCATGGGGACAAAATTAAAGCAGCCACTAAGTTTTTTATCTATACGGTGGTGGGTAGTGTGCTGATGCTTTTAGGCATGATCTACTTATACTTCCGTGCTGGGGGAAGTTTTTTACTACAAGATTGGTTGGTTTTGGACTTAAGCACTAGCGAGCAATGGTGGCTCTTTTTAGCTTTTACTTTAAGCTTTGCCATTAAGGTGCCGATCTTTCCTCTGCATACCTGGTTGCCTGAAGCCCATACTCAAGCGCCTGCTGCGGGCTCGGTGATCTTAGCCGGGGTTTTATTAAAGATGGGAACCTACGGTCTGGTGCGATTTGCCATACCGCTTTTTCCCCAAGCCTATGACCAAGCCTATCCGGTGATTGCTAGTTTGGCGGTAGTGGGGATTATTTACGGTAGTTTAGTGGCGATGGTGCAAAAGGATATTAAAAAGCTCATTGCCTATAGCTCCATTGCTCACTTGGGTTTTGTGGTGTTGGGACTCATGGCCTTTAACGAGCAATCCATGACAGGAGCAGTCTACCAGATGCTTAATCATGGAGTCAGTAGTGGCGCTTTGTTTTTACTGGTGGGCATGCTTTATACCCGCACCCATACTCAGGCTATTGCTAATTATGGAGGCCTGGCCAAGACTTTACCACTATTTACCTTTGTTTTTATGGTGGTTACTTTTAGCTCCATTGCTCTACCGGGTACCAATGGTTTTGTGGGCGAGTTTATGATCTTGGCTGGGACTTTTTATTCGGACTTAAGTCTATGGGCTATTGTGGCAAGTCTGGGAGTCATCTTAAGTGCGGTTTATATGCTGTGGATGGTGGAGAGAGTCTTTTTTGGCAAAAAAGCAGGCGAATCTTTAAAGCCCTTAAAAGACTTAAACTTAAGAGAGTGGCTTTGTATCTTGCCTCTTTTAGTGATGATTGTGTGGATGGGGCTTAAGCCTAATTTCTTTTTAGAAAAGATTGAACCTGCCGTTAAAACCCTAGTGGAGATAAAGTCCGCTTTTTAATTTTTAAAAATGTTAGCAGCGATCAAAAATTCAATTTTTCCTTTTTGGCCTCTTTTAGTCTTGTTGGGAGGGGCTTTTGTGACTTTAATGATGGGTCTATTAAAGGGTAGGGCGCGTATTTTAGCTCCTGCTCTTTCTTCTTTGTTAGTCTTGGCTTTAAGCGCTTATGGTTTTTTTGAAGCTTATTTTTTATCTGGGTCACAAAGTATACTTTATAGCTTAGCCGTTGTGGGTGTGGGTATTTTAAGCGTGCCTATGTTTTTGGATTATTTTCAGGCAAGAGAAGAAAAAGTTCCCGAAGTTTTTAGCCTGCTTTTATTGGTGGTCTTGGGCGCTTTAGTGATGATTGGTACCACTCATCTTTTGGTTTTTATCTTTGGTTTAGAAATCTTAAGTCTCTCTCTTTATGTGATGGCAGGTTTAAGAAGAGAAGACCTACGTAGTGCAGAGAGTTCGCTTAAATATTTTATTTTAGGCTCGGTAGCTTTGGCTTTTACTTTGATGGGTCTTAGTTTTCTTTATGGAGTCTCCGGTCAGCTTGACTTAAACCTTATGGCTGAGACTGTGATTGCCCCTGAGTTTGTTACTTTATTTAAAATAGGCATCTTTTTATTTCTTTTGGGTTTGTGTTTTAAAGTGGCGGCGGTGCCTTTGCATTTTTGGGCGCCGGACGTTTACCAAGGGGCTCCCATGCCAGTGACAGGCTTAATGGCTGTTGTGGTTAAGTTGGCTAGTTTTGCAGCCTTATTAAAGTTTTTATTTTTCTTTTATCTATGGGAGCACCAACAAATAGCTGGTATAAGCCTGTCTTTGGATAAGTTTGTTTTATTTTTGTCTTTAGCCAGTATGGCTGTAGGTACTTTGGCTGCCTTAAGACAAAAATCTGTCAAAAGACTCTTGGCTTATTCGGGTATTGCCCACGGAGGCTATATCCTTTTAGGACTTAGTACGGGTTGGGGCCAAGCTAATGAGTTAATGAATACCTCTGATGCTGTTTTATTTTATTTAATAAGTTATGCTGTGATGAGTTTAGGGGTTTTTACGGTCTTAAGTCTTTTAAGCCGCGGTTCTCAAGAGCTAGACTCTTTAGAAGACTTAAAAGGTTTAAGTAAAAAGCATCCTCTAGCTAGCGCTTTCTTAGCTTTCTTTTTTATCAGTATGGCAGGTATTCCGCCTATGACAGGCTTTATGGCCAAGTATCTAATCTTTAAACAAGCTATTTACCAAGGTTTGTGGGGGCCTACTATTTTTGCTGTCTTGATGAGTGCGGTGGCTTTTTATTATTATCTGGTGCCGGTTATTCGGATGTATTTTCAAGAAGAAAGCTCGAGCAGTGTGGAATTGCCTAAGCTTCCCTTAGGAGCTCAAGCTGTCTTAGTTTTGCTTATCTTAGCTATTCTAGGCTTAGGGATTTTTCCCGATGTGATTTTGGCAGGGTTTTAAGTTTTTTGAAATCCTTTAAAGGCTTTTATAATTTTTTAAGTCTTAGAGCTTAAAAAATTTTCTTTTTAATCAAAAAAATTAATAGCTAATTAAAAATATTCTATAATTTTTCTTTGGTTTTGCTTAATCCACTCTGGGTGTAAGCCCATCACGCCAGTTTTGCAGGCTTCACAGATTAGGCCGTACTCTTGGCCAGAATGGGTTCCTAGATGGCTATGGATTTTAATTAAGTTTGGATCAAGTTTGAGTCTTTGGATGACAGCGTCTAAGTCTTTAAACACACAGTCAAAGTAAACCCATTCTCCAGTGTCGTCTCCCCAGGCTTGACCGCGGTAGGTTTCTCGGATGTTTTTAGATAAAATTTCTTCTTCAAAGGGCGCTAAGTGTAGGCAGGTCATTTTTAATATCCTAAAAAAAATTAATGAAGTGTTCCTGGATCTAAGTGCCATAACCATAAAAAACCAATCGTGACCATCAAGAGGACTAAGAGCCAGAAGGTTTTTATTGTTTTGGGGGAGTCCATATAACGCCTTTCTCCTAAGGCCCTAAAGTAGATAAAACCGGGGTGCTTGGCTAAAAAGTCAGCTCCTTTTCCTAAATAAATCCAAAAAGCTCCCAAAAGTAGAATAAAGCCAATAGAAGCATAAAAGGCTAAGACGGCTGGGTTCATGGACTTTGGATAAAAGTATTCAAGTAGGTTTTGAGTGTAGCCGCTTAGATGGCCTAGGCTGATGACTAAAGATGGCAAGTTGGCAAAACACATAAAGCCTATCATCATTTGGCGATAACCTTTTTTTAGATCAGGATTTTTTTGAATAAAAGGTTTAACTCTGGATCGGATAACTAAGACATTAAGCAAGGTTAAGGGGATAGAAAAAGTCAGGGCCTGTTGAAAAATGATCATAAAATATTTTTATTTTTATTTAATGACTTGTCAAGGTCCCATTAGTTTTGATGTTGAATGGGATTAACTATTGGCTGCGTCATAAGTTGTTTTAATAACTTTATGATTAATAAGGGTTTTTTAATTTTTTTCTTAGATTTTGCGTCAAGTTGATTGTGAATGCTTGGTAAGAGATTTACTTGCATAATTTTCAACTTCGCATCATAGCAAAGAGCATGGGTTCATCTTTAGAAAGTTCCGAGTCTAGCGAGAAGACGCTGACTTATCCAGATCGTCAGGAGATGCAGTATTACCGCAAGCTTTTTCATGTCTTTGCGGGTTCTTTTTCTTTTGTGGTTTATAATTTTTCTGGGCTTAGGGAGTCCATGGTTTGGTTGTTGTTGTTATTTTGTGTTTTGATCAGTCTTAGTTTTGATCTTTTAAGAATGTATAAAAAGGATTTTAGTAAAAAATATATTCGCTACTTTCGTAAAATTTTGCGGGATAGCGAACAAAAAGGTTTAACCTCAGCGACTAGAGGACTTTTTGCAGCTTTGGTAGTGATTGTGATTTTTCCTAGAGATGTGGATAATTTGGCGATTCTTTTTACTACTTTTGCAGATCCGGTGGGTGGTATTATTGGTTCTCGTTATGGAAAGATCAAAATTAATAAGCACGCGAGTTTGGTGGGTTCTGTAGCGGTCTTGGCGACTTCTACTCTTATTGTTATCTTGGTATCTTTGTTGGGTCTTTTAGAACATTCTTTTTCTCCCATGGGTTTGGTTGTTTTTGCGATACTATGTGGCTTGTTAGTTGCTATTGCTGAGGGTGCGATTTATCAATGGGATGATAATATGACGATTCCCTGGACTTTAGCGCCTTGTGTTTGGCTTTTATTAAAAGTCTTTTGATCCAATGCTTTTTTGTATTTTAATTTAAGTTAAATTGTCTTGCCCTCTCCCCCTTTTTTAAGCTTTTAAAGATTTATGCTAAAAAACTTTGACGAATTTATGGAATACAGCCGCGAGATGCGGGATGTGGTGGGAGCTTGGGGTTTTAACTCTAATCTTAATTTTGCAGCCATGGCGCCAGAGGAGAGTAATGTTTGGTTTTTTGAGCAGGTTTTTAATTTTTTGCGTGCCTTTTTTGGCTTAGTGGTGCCTGATAAGTTAGAATTGATCACTTATAATGCTACTCAGCATATTAAACGATCAGGGCTAGATCAGCAGACTTTTTTGGATGAGTTGATGTTGATTATGAAGGGTTTAAAAGAGCCCCTTTGGACTTTTAAATTAGGGCTTAATATTATTGGTTTTTTAAAAACAACTCATCAAAAAGATATGCCAACTCGTTTGCAGATTCAGGAACCTTGTCATTTTATTGCTTGGGGCGGGCCTGATGAGACGGGTTTTCAAAATTTTTCTATTTCTTATCACCTTTTTTCTACTCTCAGACTAGAGGACCAAGACCAAGAACTTTGGTCTCTTAATCAGCCCCTTTTAGAGAAGGGTTTAAAAAAATGGGAAACACAGTCCGGCCATCGGATTGAGGTGGTAGATTCTACAGGAAATGTTCCGGTGCATACCTATGGTTTTGGAAGAAAGTAGTTTTCTTTAGCCCTTGGATCGGCTTCTTGATTGTTTTTTTTAACCTGGAAAGAGTGTTATTTTCTTAGTTTGCTGCGAGGTGTTTTAATAGTTAAGGCACTTTAGACTTTGTCCCTGTCCCAAATATTTAAGAGCGGGGAGTTGTTTTTGGCAGCCAGCCAGCTTGTCAGGACATCGAGTGGCAAAGCGACAGCCTGTGGGCCAGTTGCCTAAGCTGGGGACCTGCCCCGGGATGGTATTGAGTTTGCTTTGGATAGGGCTGAAGAGCTCGGGAAGACTTTTGAGTAGGCCTTTGGTGTAGGGATGTTTGGGTCGATTAAAAAGGCGTTGGGTTGGAGCGGTTTCGATCACATCACCGGCGTAGAGTACGGCTACTTGGTCAGCCACTTGGCGTACTACACCTAAATCATGGGTGATGAGTAAGATGCTCATATGCATGTCTTGGACTAAGTCTTGCAAAAGTTTTAGGATCTGGGCCTGGATAGTTACATCTAAGGCAGTGGTAGGTTCGTCAGCGATGAGAATATCGGGTTCTAGGCTTAAGGCCATGGCAATCATCACTCTTTGTCTCATGCCTCCGCTGAGTTCGTGAGGATATTGTTGGGCCCGTCGTTTGGCTTCTGGCAGTTTGACTTTTTCTAATAGGTAGACGGCTTTTTGCCAGGCTTCCTTTTTGTTTAGTTTTTGATGAACCTGAAAGACTTCAGCAATCTGATCGCCTACGCGGTAAACGGGATTTAAGGCGCTCATGGGTTCTTGAAAGATCATGCTGAGGCGACTGCCTCTTAAGGGGCGAATTTCTTCTTCATTTAATTTTAAAAGATCCACGCCGCCTTCGGGTTGGACTTGTGATTGGCGGAGCGCAGCGGTTAAGTCAGTGGTGTCTTCGGATCCTTTTTTGGAGGAGGTTTTTTGATTTTCAGTTTTAATTTCTTCTTCTTGTGTTTCTTCCTCTTGGTTTTTTTCTTCTACTTTGTTTTCTGATGGAGAGGCTTGGGTCTTTGACTCTTGGCTTTGATTTTGATTTTTTTCTTGAGGGCAAGTGCCATAGTAAAGGGCCTTGCCGCCGGTGATTTCTCCAGGAGGGTCAATGAGTTTGAGTAAGGCCAAGGCGCTTAGACTTTTACCGCAGCCTGATTCGCCCACTAAACCTAGAATTTGACCTTGATGAAGGTCAAAGCTAACTCCATCCACCGCAGCCACTTTACCTTGCTCAAGGTTAAACTCGATCTTTAAATCTTGAACTCTTAGAATTAAACTCATTTAAACTCGCTTTAGTTTAGGATCTAACACATCTCTTAGGCCTTCTCCCAGTAGATTAAGGGTAGTAATACTAAGAAAAATAGCCAAACCAGGGAAAAGTGCTAGCCACCAGGCCATGTCCATAAAACCTCGGGCACTAGAAAGCAACTGACCCCAACTGGGCGTGGGTGGGGGGACGCCAAAACCTAAAAAGCTTAAAGAGGATTCGATTAAAATAGCAGAGGCCATACCAAAAGTAGCGCTGACAAGTACGGGAGCCAAGGAGTTGGGCAGAAGGTGGTAAAAGATTAAGCGAGTATCGCTAAGCCCTAAGGTGCGGGCGGCAGTCATAAAGTCTTGGTTTTTTAATTTTAAAAACTCTCCTCTTACTAATCTGGCAATGCCTGTCCAGCCTGTTAGGCCAATGGCTAGCATGATATAAAATAAAGAACGTTCTAAGACACCCACTAAGGTAAGGATCAGAAAAAAAGTGGGAAAACAAATGACAATTTCTATTAAACGACTAAGCAGAAAGTCGGTTTTTCCTCCAAAATAGCCCGCTAAGGCTCCTAAAAGAAGACCAATGCTGACATAGATGCCTACGGCAATAAAGCCCACACTAAGACTGATTTTGGAACCATGGATGATACGACTTAAGAGGTCACGACCTTGATCGTCAGTGCCAAGGGGATGTTTAAGGCTAGGTGCCTCTAAGATGGCGTCTAGATCATAGTCATCGGGAGAATAAGGTATAAGAGGAAGGATTAAACTTTTTTTGTCTAGATTGTTCCACTCAATGCTTTGTAGTTCTGGATAAAGGTCTAGGTGGTTAAGAGGCCAGATTTCTCTTAAGATGGGGAAATAAGTTTTGTCTTGATAAACCGCGTAGAGAGGCGTGCTGCTAGCTAGCCATGAAGCATTGATGGCCATGAGTCCAAGCAGTCCTAAAAGAATTAGACTAAGGCGAGGGAGTTTTCGTTGCCAAAGACTTTTAAGAATATTTCTAAAAGATAATTTCATAGTTGTTTTATTAAAGCCTGCTTATAAACTTTTTTGTTCCAATTTGACTCGAGGATCTACCCAAGCATAGGAAAGGTCGCTTAATAGTAAACTTACTAAAGTCAAAAAGGCCGATAAGGTGGCAATGGCCATAATGGTGGGGTAGTCCCGGGCTAAGACAGACTCAAAGGCTAGTCGTCCCATGCCGGGAATATTAAAGATTTGTTCAATAATGACCGAGCCGCCTAAGAGGGCAGGAAGCAGTGTGCCCATGATGGTGATTAAGGGAATCAAAGAGTGACGAAAAGCATGCTTCCAAAGGGCAGCGCTTTTGTTTAAGCCTTTGGCCCTAGCTGTGCGGACAAAGTCTTCATGGAGAGATTCTAAAACCACGCTACGGCTAAAGCGGCTTAAAAAGGCAAAGGAGCCATAAACCATAGCGATGACGGGTAGAACTAGATGCCATAGGAAGTCTCCTAATTGCTGAAACCAAGGTAGGACTTCGGCACCATCACTAGTTAGGCCTCCTAGGGGAAACCAACCTAAAAAATCTCCTTCAGCAAAATAAACTAAGAGTAGGGTTGCAATCCAAAAACTAGGAAGACTGTAGAGAAAAAACATTAAGATCATGGTGGTCTGGTCCCATAGTCCACCTCGCTTTAAGGCGCTGTAAGCTCCCATGGGAATACTGACGAAATAAACAATAAAAAGAGAGATCAAATTTAAAATTAAAGTAATAGGCAGGGCTTCTTTAATTTTGTCCCAAACAGGACGGAAGTCTTTTAAGGAAGAACCAAAGTTAAGCTGGGCCAAGCCTTTTAGCCAGGTTATGTATTGGAAGGTAGCTTGTCCGATTTCGTAAAGGGCTTTGCGGGTGAAGGGAGGACTTTCTTTAGAATCTCTACCATGAATAATTTTAGTGCTCCAGGCGATAAAGTTTTCGTAGGACTTTGGTAAGTCTACTTTGAGTCCATAGAGTTTTAGAGTTTGTTCATAGACTTCTCCGGACAAGGCTTCGGACTGTAAGCCTTGGGCGGCTTGCATTTTGGTTGCCACAGGATTGCCAGGAGCCAGCTTCATGACAAAAAAAGTAATTAAGGTGATGCCAAAAAGAGTCACCGGAAAAATCATTAAACGTTTTAAAATATAAGTGCCCATGGTTAAAAAAGCTTTAGTTGTTATTCCTCTAAAGTCCACTCTCGGATGTCTAGCCCGCCTTTATAGACGTGCACATTGTGAAAGCGTCGGTGTCTAGCCACCAGACTCATCCCTGTATAAAGAAAAGTATAAGGTTGTTCTTCGTAAATAATTTCATGAAAGAGACGATAAAGACCAACTCTTTCTTCTTTATTAAAAGTGGTTCTAGCTACTTCTAAGAGGTAGTCTGCTTCTGGATTTTTAAACCCAATAAAATTACTGCCGCTTTCTGCCTGAGAAGAATGCCAAATTTGATAAGGATCTTCATCAAAACCGCCTCCGCTCCAAGCAAGGCTAACGGCATCAAATTCTCTTGTATGAAGTTTTTGAACAAAGATAGACCATTCCATGTTTTCAATTTTCATGGAAATGCCAGCTTTTTCTAAATCCTTCTTTAAGATAGTGGCGAGTTTTTCATAAAAATCTCTGCCCGAAGGGATTAAGAAGGTAAATTCAAATTCTACTCCGTCTTTATCTCTAATACCGTTGCCATTGGAGTCCACCCAGCCAGCTTCTTCTAAAAGTTCTATTGCTTTTTTAATGTTAAATTCTCTGGGTTTTAGTTGGTGATTATAAAAGTCTCCTAAAGGCCAAAGGGGGCCGGTGGTAATTTTCCCTAAACCAAATTCTAGTTTTTCTAAAATACCTTGTCGGTTGGTTAAGTGAGTGAGAGCTTGGCGGACTCTCTTGTCAGAAAAGAAGGGTTTTCTTAGGTTCCAGCCAATATAGCGATAGACCATAGAATAATATTTATGTTTGACGAAGTCTCGATTAAATTTTTCAGAGTTGGTTTGTTTTTCCCAAGCAATGGGTGTGAGACCAGCGTAGTCTAGCTCGCCTTTCTTTAGTTTTTTTAAAGCCAAGGTGTCGTCGGCTATAATCTTGAAAACGATTTTTTTTATTTCTGGAAGATGATCTGTATCCCAGTAGTCTTCGTTTCTGACCAAGACGATATGTTTGCCAGTTTTCCACTCTACAAAACGATAAGGGCCGTTACCAATAGGTTTTCGTCCGGCTGTGTGATTATTAAAGTCTTGGTCGGTCTCAAAGATGTGTTTGGGAACAATGGGGATGCCAGCCAAAATGCCTAAGGCTTTAAAATAAGGTTTTTTGTAGGTAAAACGAACCGTGAAGTCGTCGATTTTTTCTACTCGATCTACATCTTGATAATAGACCCGGGTATGAGGTGTGTTGACTTTAGGATCTTGGATTTTTTCAAAAGTATAGATTACATCGTCAGCAGTAAATTTTTTACCATCATGCCAATAGACATCTTCTCTTAACCAAAAGGTGTATTGTAGTTTGTCCTCGCTGATTTCCCAGGAGTGGGCCAGTTTGGGTATCCAGTCTAAGGTCTTGTTATCCCGTTCTAGGAGTGAATCAAAGATATAGCTATTGATGGTGCTGGAGTAAGCATCGGTTGAGGTTAATCGATTAAGCGTGTCGGGCTCGGCTCCAATATGATAGTTTAAAGTATAGGGATCTTGTTTGACAGGAGCAGGACAGGCCAAAAGATTGACTAAGAAGATTAGACTTAAGCTTTTTAGTAGGAAACGTTTCATGAGGAGTTTAGTCTACTTATTCCGACTTAAGGCCAGGAATCCAGAAATTTGTGGGGTCAATTTCTGGATTAATTTGGCTTTGCTCAAGGCTAAGTCGCATTTGTCCTTTTTTAAAGGTGAAGAGGCTTTCTTGAGCAATCCAAAAGCCCTCTAAGTTTTGTAATTTGCCATAACTGAGGTGTTCTGGTGGGGCTTTATGGAGAAGTATGGCCTGGATTAGTTCTTGGACACTGGTTTTTATTTTAAAGGCTTTTTGAAGCTGTCCTTCTTGAGTTTTAATTAATTGATCCTTGCCTGTATGAAAGTTTTGAATCCAAATCCACTGATCACTAATGATTAAATTGGCTTGGCTTTGGCCTAAGTCATCCAAAAATAAAAAGCGTAAATGATTAGGGGCTTCAATCCACAATACTCCTTGCCAATGTTCGATACCATGGGGATAGGCTAGGCTAATTTGGGCGTAGCTTTTGAGGCTTTTTAGCTGTCTTTGATTTTGATAAAAACTATCAGAACGGTTTTTAAAAATTTGAGGATTTTGTAGGCTAAGGGGAGCTTTAAAGCCACAAGAGCTCCCCCAAATTACCCAAAGACTTAATAGGATGACGGCAAAAAATACTGGGAGTCTCATAGCTTTTTAGTTTCTAAATACCTTTGTTTAATTCGTGCTTGATCGACTTTGTCTCGGTAGCTTGGTTTTTTGATTTTTTTGATATTTGTATAGGCTTTTTTAAAGTATTCTTTAGCATTTTCTAATTGGCCTAAGGCTAAGTAGATTTCAGCCAAATGCTCTTGAATAATGGGTTCTTCTGGGGCGTCTTGATTAGCTTTGAGCATTAATTTTAAAGCTTCTTGTGTTTTTCCTTGTTTAAAATAAGCCCAACCTAAGCTGTCTATAATGTAGGCGCTTTCTGGGTCCAGTTGGTAGGCTTTTTCTAAAGCTTCTGTTGCTTGGTTGATTTGTTCTCCTCTTTCTAAATAAGTATAGCCCCAGAAATTTAAAGCAGAAGCATTGTTGGGTTCTCGCTTTAAGAGATTTTGGATTTTTTCTAAGGCTTCATCGGTACGACCTAGCTTGTCTAAGAGGATAGATTCGTGAAGCTGGAGATTGCTATTGTGGGGAAAATACTGAAGACCTTCTTCGATGACTTCTAGGCCCTTTTCATAGTCCTTTTGGTTGGCATAAAAACTACCTCTTACTTCCCATATCTTTTCTTCATTAGGGTAAAGCTCGACCGCTTTTTTAAGCAGAGCTTTAACTTTACCTTCTTTGCCCAATTGGTAGTAGGCACTGGCTAAAGAAGGAATAAGCTCGGTAGCGATGGGACTGTTGTCGATGGGGATTTCTTCAAAAAGCTCGACTGCTTTTTTGTAATCCTCTTGCATACCGTAAAGTAGTCCTAGGTAGTAAATAATTTGGTGATTATTAGCTCCTTGGTCGTAGGCTTTTTGAAAATGTTCTGTGGCTTTAGCTATGTTTTTTAAGTCGTAGTAAAGAAAGCCTAAGCGTAGGTGAACAAAGCGATTGTCGTCTTGATAATGGATGACTTTTAGGTAGT
>JAGRNM010000003.1:0-5608 GCA_020440745.1 Deltaproteobacteria bacterium | reverse complement strand
GCCTTTTCGGGTTTTTCTGCCCATTCGTAGTAACGGCCTAGGGCTAAATGGCTGGGTATGTGGCCAGGGTGATAGTTTAATAATTCTTCAAGTTCTTTTTTAACAAGTTCTTTATCTTCATAAAGGCTAGCTAGTAAGAAACGGGCCTCTAAGGAGTCGGGTTTTTTTTCTAGGTATTTTTTTAGGATTTTTTGGGCCGTTTTAAGGTTGTTATCCTGAGCTTCTTGTCTGGCTAAGAGGATGACACACTCTTCTTGTTCGGGGTTGGCGTTTTGGCAATGGATGAATCTTTTGATTGCGGTTTTGTCGTCGCCTTCTAGATGGGCAAGTTTTCCCAATAAGAGTTGGGCCTCGTCTTCTTGAGGATTTTCATTAATAATTTCTTTTAGAAGTTTTTTAGCTGTTTCAAAGTCTTTTTGTACAATGTAGGCCTGAGCTAGTTTTAATTTTAGATAATGGCTGTGGGGGTCTTGGGCTAGGGCTTTTTGTAGAGCTTTAAGGCTTTCTTCTGATTTTTGTTCTTTAGAAAGTAGGCTTGCTTCTAAAAAATTGCTGTAGCTATTTTGATTTGTTTTTGGCTGGCTTGTTTTTGCCCTTAAATCAGAGGGTAAGCTTAATAAGGTGCTTATTAATATTAAAACGAGAGCAAAGTGAGTTTTTAGACTAAAATGAGACATGATTTTTTTGCTAAAGATTTAAAATTGATGATTAAGGCCTAGGAGTTTGAGCGTATAAGAAAAATTCTTGGTTGCCTTTTTCTCCTTTAATAACAGCTTTTGTTGTTTTTAACACGTCCAGACCTAAACGGCTAGTAAAGCTCTCTAGGTCTGTTAAGACTTCTTGATGGATTTTCTCCTTAAGAACCAGGCCTCCTTTTTCTACTTTTTCTGGGCCTACTTCAAATTGTGGTTTGATGAGGCTTAGTAGACTCCAGGGTTTGGGTAGTTCTTGTATTAAAGCAGGTAAAATCAGTTTGATCGAGATAAAACTAAGGTCCATAACTACTAAGTCTATCAGGGGATCTTGTTGTTTTTGATCGCTAAGATCTTTGAGTTGAAAGTACCTGGCATTGTAATTTTCTTTAAAAAAGACCCTGGGGTCTTGTCTTAGTTTTTGGTGGAGTTGGGCAGTGCCTACATCCAGAGCGTAAACTTTTTTTGCCCCCTTTTGTAGTAAGCAGTCAGTAAAACCACCGGTGCTGGCACCGATGTCTAAGCAGACTTTGTCTTGGACGGAGATTTGGCAGTCTTTTAGGGCTCCTTCTAGTTTGACACCACCGCGACTAACGTAGGGATGATCTGGGGTTTTTAGTCTAATCTGTACTTGGCTAGGATCTAGCATTGTCCCAGCTTTGTCGATTCTTTCTTCATTGACTAAGACTAGCCCTGCCATGATCAAGGCTTGAGCTCTCTCCCGAGAAGGGGCTAAGCCTTTTGCCATCATAATCTTGTCTAGGCGCTCTTTTTTTGAGTTTGAATGGTTATTTTTTGCTCTTGAGTTTCTCATGAGCCTCTAAAATGAGCTTTTCTGTGCTTGTCCAATCAATGCAGGCGTCCGTTACGCTAACTCCATATTGGAGTTGTTTTAAGTCTTTGGGGATTTTTTGATTGCCTGCTTCTAGGTTGCTTTCGATCATAAAACCACAGATTGCCTTATTGCCGGCTAAAATTTGCTCTAAGCCAGAGTGAAAGACTTCAGCTTGTTTGTTGTGGTCTTTTTGAGAATTACCATGGGAGCAATCAATCATGATTTTTTCTCTTAAGCCGGCTTCTTTAAGTTCTTTTAGGCAAGAGGCAACACTTTGGGCATCATAGTTGGGGTCTTTGCCTCCTCTTAATACTACATGGCTATAGGCATTGCCCCGAGTTTTATAGACACTGATTTTTCCTTGGCTGGAAATCCCTAAAAAACTGTGAGGAGCCAGACAACTTTTCATGGCATTGATGGCTACTTGGATATTGCCATCGGTGCCGTTTTTAAAACCCACTGGAGTGGATAGTCCGCTAGACATCTCCCGGTGGGTTTGGCTTTCGGTGGTGCGTGCGCCGATAGCGGTCCAACTAATGAGGTCTCCTAAGTATTGGGGGATCACAGGGTCTAGGGCTTCTGTGGAGGTAGGTAAGCCCATCTCATTAAGTTGTACTAACAACTGACGGGAAATTTTGAGACCTTCTTCGATAGAAAAACTGTCATTCATATAGGGGTCATTAATAAGACCTTTCCAGCCGACGGTGGTACGTGGTTTTTCAAAATAAACTCTCATGATTAATAATAGGGTGTCTTTAACTTTTTGGCTGAGTGCTGCTAATTTTTTAGCGTAGTCCAGGGCAGCTTGAGTATCATGGATAGAGCAAGGCCCTACGACCACAAAGAGGCGAGAGTCTTTTCCATCGAGGATTTTTTCTAGCTTATCTCGACAATAAAGTACGGTGGCTTCCGCTTTGGGGCTTAAGGGGACGAGGTCTCTTAAGGCTTCGGGCGTGATGAGGTCCTCATGACTTAAGACATTAATATTACGTAGTTTATTAGTGCTCATGACGGCTTTGTTTTCCTTTTTTATTTCGATAAATTTAACTTAATTTACCCTTAGCATACTGGCGAAGACCTTAAAAATAAAAAGACTTTTTTAGTAGAAAAGCGTTTTTTTTAAAAAAGATAGAAATTCTAAGGTGCTAGAGATCGATAACTTAAAAGAGGTTCTTAGAAATCAAAGACATTGAGCTAAGAATTAATAAAACCGCTGGATTTAAGTCTTGACTTTTTTTTTCTAGGCTTCATTGTAGCTTAGGAGTCTTGCAAAAGCTCTTTAGGAAAGAAAGGAAGAGTGCTTCATGGATAAGGCAGTTGATGAAATCTCTATTAATAAAATAAGTGGGCAGGTTTCTGACAAGCATCTACTCACGGAGCCTGAGATTCGCAAGCTGGCTCATTTGCCCATGTTGACGGTCTTTTACTTAAGTCTTCAAAAACAACTTTCTGCTACTCCGGTGACCGCTTTAGAACTAAGCGCTTATTTAGGCGTGGAGGTGGAAATCACCGAGGGTATTTTGTCCTTCTTAGAGAGTCGCGGCATTGTTCGAGCTTTTAAAAAAGACATGCCTGCTTATCTCTTAACTCAAGATTTGTCTGAAATTAATGCTAACGATCTAATGGGTCTTTTGGGAGAGTTCCATGAGCAATTTAAGCTTCGTGGTTTAGACTCAGAGGATTCGGTGCAGGAGTCCAATACTAAGTATCGTAAAATCTATTCAGAGTTGGCCAGTGAGATATTAAAGCTCTTTGGTCAGGAGTCTGCCAATCAGCTTCCTGTTTAAATTTTTGTTTTTTTTGATTGTTCGTTGTTAGCCTAGGGCGTTTTGTATTCTTTTTAAACTTTGGTCTTTGCCTAGGATTTCTAGCATATCGTAAATGCCTGGACTTACCAACGAGCCTGTTAGGGCAAATCGTAAGGGTTGGGCGATTTTACCTAATTTTAGATTTTTATTTTCTGCAAATCTCTTAAAATGAGTTTCTAAGTTTTCTTTTTTAAAGTCGGCTAAACTTTCTAAAAGTGATTTGAGTTCTTCTAAAATTTTTAATGATTCAGGATTGATTGTTTTTTCTTTGGCCTTAGGATCGGCTTCTACTTTTTCAACAAAATAAAATTTTGCCATCTCTGCTAGTTCTACCAAGGTTTTTACCTTTTCTTGGCAACTAGCTAAGGCTTGTTGTGCGTAGTTGGAGTCTTTAATTTCTAGATTTAATTTTTTTAAAAAAGGCATGGCGGCTTCTAAGAGTTCTTTAGCCTTTAATTGACGAATCCAATAGCCGTTGAGCCACAGGAGTTTTTCTGTATTAAAGACGGCAGCCGATTTGCCTACATTTTTTAGATCAAAGATTTTTTCTAGTTTGTTTAAAGAAAAAATTTCTTCATCTCCATAGGACCAACCTAGTCGTACAAGGTAATTTAAAAGCGCTTGAGGTAAGTAGCCCGCTTCTTGGTAGGCCAAAACACTAGTGGCTCCGTGGCGTTTGCTAAGGCGCTTTTTGTCTGGACCTAATATCATGGGAAGATGGGCAAATTGGGGAACGGGGTAATGGAGGGCTTCATAAAGCTGAATCTGCCTAGGGGTATTATTGAGATGGTCATCACCGCGAATCACGTGGGTGATTTGGTTTTCTACATCGTCTACTACCACTACAAAATTATAAGTAGGGCTGCCATCGGTCCTGGCAATGATGAGGTCATCAAGTTCGGCATTGGCAAAACTCACTTCACCACGGATTAAATCTTGTACCAAGGTTTCGCCTGTTTCTGGGCTTTTAAAACGAATACAATAGGGACGGGGATCGTTTTTGGTCTGATGAGGATCCAAAAGGCGGCAGGTGCCGTCATACTTAGGTTTGAGTCCAGCTTTCATAGCGGCCTCTCGCTTGTTTTGGATTTCTTCAGCCGTACAAAAGCAGCGGTAGGCTTTGCCTGTTTTTAAGAGTTCTTCTAGCTTGGCTTGATAAACTTTGCTTCGTTCACTTTGATAAAAAGGTCCTTCGTCGTATTTTAGCCCCAACCAGTCCATGGCGCTTAAAATAGAATCCACATACTCTTGAGTAGAGCGTTCGCGGTCGGTATCTTCGATACGTAGGATAAAGACCCCACCTGTTTTTTTAGCGAGTAGATAATTATAAAGTGCTGTCCTGGCTCCGCCAATGTGTAAGTGACCGGTGGGGCTGGGGGCAAATCGGTAGCGAGAAATCATAAGGAAGCTATAAATAGGAAAAGCTTAGGAAGGGCAAGGAGAAAGCATTTAATTTAGACTTTTATAGTCTTTTAATCGAGCTTATTTATACTTCTTCGATTTGGTTAAATTTATTTAAATCAATCTCTAATTGATCGCCTTCTATTTTGAGCATATCCACAAATTTTTTAGCTTGGATTATGTGGTGGGGTCGGTAGTGTCTTTTTTCTAAAACCGTTTGTACAAAGGTGTCATCAATGCCTCTAAAGGTGACAAAGAGATCAATATTGTCTGCTTGAATATCTTCTAAGCTAAGCTTTGCTAAAGGGCTTTCTTGGTCAATGGGGTGAATTAAAGTCCAAGTAAGTCCAAAGATGGGTGTGGAGTCTCTTAAGAGTTTTAAATCATGAAGGCGTCTTATTTGGTGGCCTTCGGGACTTAGATCGTTTTTTAAAATAGTCAGGCGAGCCCGTCCTTCTAAGATTTGGTTGGAGCGAGCATTAGCAATCCTTAGCATTAAAGCCTTTTGACCATGATATTGGGTGAGGATGACTTTGTCGGTAAATAAGACCTTAGCTTGGGGACGAGAAAATTTGGCAAAGACAAGCCCTGTATAGATAGCTAATAGTAGTAGGCTTAAGGTGGATTGGACGCTTACTAAAAGATGGGAGTAAGGCAAGATAGGTGCCATACGGCCATAACCAATAGTGGAGCTTGTCTGTAGGCTAAAAGAAAAAAATTCTAAAAAGCTTTTTCCGCTAACTCCGCTTAGGCTTTCTGGTTTTAGGCTATAGAGAAAGGCAAATAATAAAATAAAACTTAAGTAAATTAAAATAAAAGCTAAGATAAAAGTAGACCAAGAGGCTTTTAAAGTGCGGTGATAAATATCATTA
>JAGRNM010000039.1 GCA_020440745.1 Deltaproteobacteria bacterium | reverse complement strand
TATTGAGGGAGTTTGGGTTTTCCCTCAAAAACTCCAAATAATTCTTATCATTCAATTAACTACCCATTTTTATATCGAGTTTTTTCTAATTTTCGGACAAAGTGTACATAAGTTGTGGAATTTTTTCTATTTTTTTTCTTCCATTGACCTTTATTAATTTTGTCTTATCTATCCCAAAAAGGAGAAAACATGAGACTCGACCAATTTACCGTCAAAGCTCAAGAAGCGGTTTTAGACGCTCAACATCAGGCAAGTACCTTAGGGCATCAACAGGTAGAGCCATTGCATTTATTAAAAAGCCTCTTAGAGCAAAGCGAGGGTCTCACGAGGCCTCTTTTGCAAAAACTGGGTGTTGATGACAGAGCCTTGGAAGGAGACTTAAAAAATAGCCTGCAGAAACTTCCTCAAGTAAGCGGAGGAGGTGGTCAGTATATTTCTAATGACTTAAAACAGCTTTTAGATCGTTCCCATGAAGAAGCTCGTAAGCTTAAGGACGATTATGTCAGCACGGAGCATCTCCTTTTGTCTCTTGTGGAACTTAAAGGGAATAGCGCCAGTGATTTGCTAAAGAGTCATGGTATTAATCGAGATAGCCTTTTAAAGGCTCTCCAAGAAGTAAGGGGATCTCAAAGAGTGACCGATCAAAATCCCGAGGCCAAGTTTCAGGCCTTAGAAAAATATACCCGTGATCTAACTAAACTAGCTAGCCAAGGAAAACTTGATCCTGTGATTGGCCGAGATGAAGAAATTCGTCGGGTCATGCAGGTTTTGAGCCGCCGTACCAAAAATAATCCCGTACTCATTGGTGAGCCCGGCGTAGGTAAAACAGCAGTGGTAGAAGGTTTGGCACAAAGAATTGTCAATGGCGATGTGCCCGAGTCCCTTAAAAATAAGCGACTTTTGGCTTTGGACTTGGGAGGACTTTTGGCTGGTACCAAGTATCGTGGTGAGTTTGAGGATCGTCTTAAGGCCTTGCTTAAAGAAATTACCGACAGCCAGGGTGAGATTATTTTATTTATTGACGAACTCCATACCCTAGTCGGTGCGGGTTCTGCCGAAGGGGCCATGGACGCTTCCAATATGCTCAAGCCAGCTCTTGCCCGGGGAGAACTTAGATGTGTGGGGGCCACTACTTTAGATGAATATCGTAAACATATTGAAAAAGACAAAGCGCTAGAGAGACGTTTTCAAACTGTCTATGCTGGCGAGCCTACCGTGGAAGATACGATTTCTATTCTCCGTGGACTTAAAGAGCGCTATGAAGTCCATCACGGCGTACGTATTCAAGATAATGCTTTGGTAGCGGCGGCTACACTTAGTCATCGTTATATCACGGATCGTTTTTTGCCTGATAAGGCCATTGACTTGGTGGATGAGGCTGCCAGCCGCTTACGTATGGAGATCGATAGTCTCCCTACAGAGATTGACGAACTAGATCGTAAAGCAATTCAATTAAAGATCGAAGAACAGGCTTTAAAAAAAGAAAAAGACCCTGCTAGTCAGGATCGTTTAAAAAATTTGCAGCAGGAGTTAGCCGAATTAAATGAAAAAGTTGATGAGCTAAAGGTCCGTTGGCAAAACGAAAAAGACGCTATTATTAAAATCCGTGAAGTCAAAGAAAAGATCGAATCCACGAAGACACAAATCGAGCTATCAGAAAGAAAAGGGGATCTTAATCAAGCGGCCGAATTAAAATATGGCCAACTCCCTAGCTTGGAAAAAGAACTAAGTGTCCTACAGGAAAACTTAAATAAACTTCACCAGGACAAACCTATGCTTAAAGAGGAGGTCTCAGACCAAGACATTGCAGCAATAGTTAGCAAGTGGACCGGTGTGCCCGTGCAAAAAATGTTGGAAGGAGAAGTAGACAAGCTCCTCCATATGGAAGAGCGTCTAAGAGCGCGCGTTGTAGGTCAGGATGAGGCCCTAGAAAAAGTTGCCGCAGCGGTGAGGCGAGCTCGTTCGGGCTTACAAGATCCCAATCGTCCTATTGGCAGCTTTCTCTTTCTTGGTCCTACAGGCGTCGGTAAGACTGAGACAGCTCGAGCTTTGGCGGAGTTTCTCTTTGATGACGATCAAGCCATGGTCAGGATCGACATGAGTGAGTATATGGAAAAACACTCAGTCAGTAGGCTTTTGGGGGCTCCTCCGGGATATGTGGGTTATGAAGAAGGTGGTCAGTTAACAGAAGCCGTACGTCGCCGTCCTTATAGCGTCATTTTATTTGATGAGATTGAAAAAGCCCATCCTGAGGTCTTTAATGTTTTTCTACAAATCCTAGACGATGGTCGAGCCACCGATGGACAGGGCCGGGTAGTGGATTTTAAAAACACGGTACTGATTATGACTAGTAACATTGGTTCTCAGGCCATTGCAGAATACGCCCATCATCCAGAGAAGCAAGAAGAAGCTGTGGAAGAAGCCTTAAGAGCTCACTTTAGACCGGAGTTTTTAAATCGTATTGATGAAGTGGTGATCTATCACTCTTTGGGTAAAGAGCAGATTGCTTCCATTGTGGATATTCAATTAAAGTATTTAGAAAAACTTTTGGCAGCAAAACAATTAAAGATTTCATTAAGTGATGGGGCTAAAAAGTTTTTAGCCGATCAAGGGTATGATCCCGTCTATGGTGCCCGTCCACTGAAGCGCGCAATTCAACGCTATGTGCAGGATCCTTTGGCGACTTTGCTTTTGGAAGGCAAGTTTAAAGAAGGAGACTTAATTAAAGTGGATGTGGAAAAAGAAGCCTTGGTTTTTAAAAAGGCTTAAGTTTAAAAAAATCATGAGCGTAAGTCTGGGCTCTATGAGGATTTTAAAGGCATGCAAAAAAGCTTTGGAAACTAAGCACGCCTTTGTTGACTTTAATTTTTGGTATGTCTCATTGCCATGTGGTGGAAAAAATTTTAATGGGTTTTTGATCTTTTAGCTTTATTTTTTTCCACCCGTTCTTTTAAAAATTTTTCTATCCTGAGATTAATAAGATCCGGTTGTTCAATGAGGGCGGCATGGGAGCCTTTGCGGATGACAAAGAGTTCACTATCCGGGATAATCCGATGCATTTTTTTACCGATCCAAGCGGGGGTAAAGATATCCTCTTCACCAGCAATGATGAGGGTAGGGACTTTAATTTTATCTAAAAGGTCTTCGCTAGAGTGATTTTGGACATTGCGGCTTAGCTTAGTAAAAAACAAAGGATCTCGGTCTACGATATGATTGATATATTGATCCATATCCTCTTTGTTAGCTAGCCCCGTATTGACCAGCTTTAAAATACCACCCATCTGAAAAGAAAAGGGATTTTTGACTAAAAGCCGACTGATCCAGTTGCTAGGTCCAGGGAAATACAAGCCAAAGGTAGTGAGTATTTCAAAAATATGGCGGCTGAGCGGAGAATTATAGAAAAAATCCATTGGTCTTCCAAAGGTGCCAAAGCAACTGACTAAGCCTCTAACCTTGGTGGGATAGCGACGGTAAAACTCAAAAATTACTAAACTGCCTAGGCTATGACCAATAAAAATGGGCTTTTGTAGACCTAGAGCCTTGGTTACGGCTAAGCAGTCGTCTACCAAGTCCTCGACTCGGGAATGATCGGGATTTTTGGGAACTTCGCTAGCTCCATGTCCTCGGTAGTCCCAGGTCACTACTTGATAGCGGTCTTTAAAATCCTCCTGAAAATACTTCCAAAAAAAGGTCCCTACTCCCATGCCATTGCATAAGACAATGGGACTACCCTGGCCTATGGATTGGTAGTAGATTTTGGTGCCATCAGAGCTTTTAGCATAGCCTTCTTTTAGATAGAGCTTTTTAGCTAAGGTACCAGGATGCTTACGACTTTTGGTGCTGGTGGCTTTTTTTGGGGCTTTAGTTTTGGACATCTTGATCTTTTTAACGCTAAGAGCCCAAAAACCCAAGTCTTTTTAGGCCTTATCTTTTGGTCTTGTCAGGATAGTTAGGCTTTGTTAAGGATGCGGGCCGCAAGATTTTTTAATTTTTAGGAGTTTTCCCATGAAAGCCGAAATTCATCCCGAGTTAAAAGTCGCTAAAGTAAGCTGTACCTGTGGTCATGTGATTGAAACCTTGTCCACCGTTGGCGATTACAATTTGGAAATTTGTTCTCATTGCCATCCTTTTTATACAGGTAAGCAAAAAATGATCGACACCGCCGGACGTATTGATCGATTTAAGAAAAAATACGCTCAAGTCAAAAAGAATTAATTCGTTGTTTTCGTTAGTTGTGTTTTTGTTAGTTGTTAGTTGTTGGTGTAGGGGAGAATAATGGCTCTCTTCCGTGGATTAACAAATAACTAACAACGAGTTCATGTTTTCACAAATTCAAGAAATCGAAAAACGTTACCTCGACTTAGCCCAACAGATGGCTGATCCTGCCATTAGTGCTGATGCCAAACGTTATCAAGAAATCGCCAAAGAACATTCTTCTCTGACTCCTTTGATCGAAACTTTTCAAGAGTATAAAAAAGTCCAAAACGATTTAGAAGGAAACCGTGAGCTTTTAAAGGACCCAGACTTAGGAGAAATAGCTAAGGAAGAAATACCTCGCCTAGAGGAAGCATTGGTTCGTCTGGAACAAGAGCTTAAGGTTTTACTTTTACCTAAAGACCCCAATGATAATAAAAATATCTTCTTAGAGATTAGAGCCGGTGCGGGAGGAGACGAGGCTGGTATTTTTGCGGGTGATCTTTTTAGAATGTATACACGTTATGCGGAACTTAAGGGTTGGAAAGTAGAATTAATGGAGAGCCATGCCACCGGGGTGGGAGGTTTTAAAGAAGTCATTGCTCAGATTAGAGGAGATCAAGTTTATAGCGCTCTTAAGTATGAAGGTGGAGTGCATCGTGTACAACGAGTCCCTAAGACAGAGTCTAGTGGTCGGATTCATACCTCAACGGTTACCGTTGCTGTGATGCCAGAGGCTGAAGATGTGGATGTTAAAATAGAAGACAAGGATCTTAAAATCGACGTGATGCGTGCTAGTGGTCCGGGTGGTCAAAGTGTTAATACCACCGACTCTGCGGTTAGAATGACTCACTTGCCTTCAGGGATTGTGGTGGTTTGTCGAGACGAAAAAAGCCAACACAAAAACAAAGCTAAAGCTTTAAAAATTTTAAAAGCCCGTCTTTATGAACAAGAGCTCCGTGAGCAAGCTGAAGCTAGAAGTTCGGAAAGAAAGTCCATGGTAGGCATGGGAGACCGTAGTGAAAAAATAAGGACTTATAATTTTCCCCAAGGTCGTGTAACCGATCATCGCATTAAGCTTACCTTACACCAATTGGATTCTGTCTTAGAAGGCCATTTAGATGAAATGATCGAGGCCTTAAGAACCGCCGATCAAACGGCTGCCTTAGCGGGGGAGGGCTAGGCGTGAATCGCCCCTATACCATTGACAAACTTATCTCTTGGACGAGTGACTATTTTAAAAAACAAGGTATAGATTCTCCCCGTTTGGACGCCGAATTATTATTGGCTCACAGCCTTAAGGTTTCTCGAGTGCAACTTTATGTAGATTGGAATAAACCTCTTCAAGAGGCAGAATTATCCACTTTTAAAACTTTACTTAAAGCCAGAGCAGCGCATGAACCTTTGGCTTATTTAATTGGAGAAAAAGAATTTTTTTCTCTCAAATTTAAAGTCAATCCAGCCACTCTTATTCCCCGTCCAGAGACTGAGCATTTAGTAGAAGAAGGTTTGGTTTTTTTAAAAGACCGACCAAAATCCCATCTTTTAGACTTAGCCACGGGGAGTGGTTGTATTTTATTATCCTTATTAAAGCATGAGCCTAGTGCTCAGGGACTAGGAGTGGACATTAGTAAAGCTGCTTTAGAAGTGGCTGTTGAAAATGCCTCTCATTTGTCCTTAAGCGGGCAAGTCAAATGGCAACAGTTGGATTTGAGAGAAGCCATAGATTGGAATCAATCCTTTGATCTTATTACCGCCAACTTACCTTATGTCAGCGAGTCAGAATACCAAAGTCTAGCAGAGGATATTAAAAAGTATGAACCCAAACAAGCCTTAGTCCCTGGGCCTAGCGGTTTAGAATCCTTTGATTGGGTTTTTACTTTTTTACCTAAGATTTTAAAACAAGGTGGCATGGCTCTTTTTGAGATTGGAGACAATCAAGGAGAGGCTTTATTAGCTAAAACCCAGGATTATTTTCCAACTTGGCAAAAGACTTTATTAAAAGACTTAGCGGGTAAGGACCGAGTATTAAAGTTACTTAATTAAACGATAACCTCTTTTAAATAAGTAGACGCAAAGACTAAAGCTACTTAAGCTTAATATACCCACTATACTTAAACTAAAAGCCCAATTAAAATCGCTTACGCCTAAGACAGCATGGCGTAAGGCGTCTACCATATAAAAAAGTGGATTAAGCATGCTTATTTTTTGCCAAAAGGGTGGAAGCATTTCGATAGAATAAAACACCCCTCCCAAATACACAAAAGGCGTAATAACAAAATTAGTAAACATGGCAATTTGATCCCAGCTATCAGTTACCAGAGCTGAGACAATGCCCATGCCGCTAAAAAAAATACTGTTTAAGCTTAAAACCAAAAGCACCATACCCCAATTATCTACATGTAGTCCTACCATGGGTATGGAGACTAAAAGAGGCAAAATTCCTACGATCACGCCGCGAATTAAACCACCAATGACAAAACTTAAAACTAGCTGAATACTGGAAAGAGGTGAGGATAGCATATTTTCAATACTATGATCCATGCGCGCCATGGCAAGGCTAGTAGAGCTATTGGCATAAGAATTATTAATGGTTCCCATAGCGGCTAAGCCTGGCAAGATAAAAAGAATATAGGGGAAGCCGGCAATTTCTTTAATACGAGACCCTAAGCTAAAACCAAAAATAAGAATAAAAAGTAAGGTAGTAATAATAGGAGGAAAAATAGTTTGGCGACTTAAGCGTAAAAATCGATAGCACTCTCGCCACACTAAGGTGCGAAAACGAATGCTTTTGATTTTAAAAGAGTTGTTGGGGCTTAAGCTTTTTGCAGTATCCATAAATTAAAGTTCCACACCGGTCTCGTACCACTTACCTTGTCTCCAAAAGATTTGCTTAGATTGGGCGTCGCTTTCGATGGCTATATAAGGATAGGGGTTAGAGATTTCTTGTTGTTTGAGTTGTTTTTTGTCCAGTTCTTTGACGGAGCTAATAGACTTAGCTTCTCCCAAAGTAAAAACACCTGAACAAAGGGCCTTGGGATTTTCTTTTTGTTGATTTTCCATGGAGCTAATCGCGGCAGGACCAAAATTTTTTATTTTAAAGGGAGATTTCTTTTTTCCAGTCGCTAGGGCTGTTAGCCAAAGGTATTGGTCTTGATATTTGATAATAGCGGCGTAGTCTTTTAATAAATCCCCGTTAAAATCCTCGGACAAAAGACCATAGGCTATGCGCTTGCCATTTTCAAACTGAAAGAATTTTTTAATGTCTTTAAAATAATCGCAGTAGTCTTCTTGAGTGGCGATTTTAAAACCAGGGAATTTTTTTTCTAATGTTTGAAGTAATGGGGGTGGAGGAGTGACCTCTTCCATAATAGGCCCTTGAAGGTTGTTTGATTTTTTTTCCTGTTCTTTAGCTAGGCTTGGGTAAGAAATAAGCGTAAGTAAAAATAAAAGAATAACAAATTTAGAAGGGTTAGATTGCATAGACTTTCTCCATAGTTTGTAGTGATTTTTTAGCTTAGAAAGGAGCTTTTAGTAAAGAAAGTCTTCTTAATAGTTTGCTTTTAAGGTTCGTAACCGGTTTCATGCCATTGACCGTTTTTCCAAAAAAACTGAATGGCGGCGCCTCCTTCCTCAATACCGACATAAGGATAGGGATTAAAATCAGGATGAGAAGCATCCTTTTTTTCGTGGTATAATACTAAAGCGTTTTCTCCTGCTTTTCCTATTAATAAGATGCCATAACAAAGCTTGTGGCTAAAGTAGGTTTTTGGAGTCTTTTCTCCCCAAGTTTTTGGTGGACCAAAGATTTTAATTTCGTAGTCTAGGTCTGGGTTTTGGCTAGCAAGTGCACCTAGCCAATAGTATTTTTTTTTATGTCTTATAATTAAAGAATAATCTTTTAATTGATCTCCATTAAAGTCAGCAGAGACAAGGCCATAAGCCCATTGCTTTGGTCCTACGGATGGAAACATATTTGTAAAGTCTTTGCAGTAGTCTTTGCTTTGAGCGATTTTAAATTCAGGAAAAATTTTTTCTATGGCTTGTAAAAGCTTAGGGGGAGGAATAACTTGTTGGGGAGGTGGTGGTAGGGGGCCGTAAGTTTCTGTATCCCAGTTTTTAAAAAAATTTTTGGTACAAGCAAGATTAAATAAAAGTAAAAGAAAGATAGATTTAAAAATCCAATATTTCATTGTTGGCCTTCGGTTAGTAGAGTCCAGTTTTTATAAGCGGAGTGAGGGCCTTCTAAACTAAACTGACTATTGTTAAAAGCTTCTTTAGGTTGAGTAATTAAGGGTAAAGGGTCTACAGGTGTTGAGTGGTGATTTTCTATAGCCTCGGGAGTAGCATTTGCTTTTAATTTTCTTATTTCAAAGTGTAAATGAGGTAAAGTATGGGGGCTATTAGCATTACCTGTTTTTCCGCTTTCTCCGATTAATTGGCCTTTTTTGACAATGTCTCCTACTTTTACTTGGATACTTTCCATGCTATTAAGATGAGTGTAGCGAGTTTGATAGTTATCTCGATGATTGATAAAAATAGCGTTGCCGTAGGTAGTACTTTGATAAGCTCTTACGACAACTCCATCCTCAGCAGAACGTACACCCGTGCCAATGTCTGCTTTGATATCTAGTCCCCAATGTGGTCTAGTCCCTTGATTACGAACTTTTTCACCAAATAAGCCTCCTTTAGGGTTGTATTTACTAGGATGAACTATCGATAGTAGTTTAGGAGTCAGAGGAGTATAAAGGGGACTACTAAACTGGAGAGGTCTTTTATCTTTTTTCATTTCCTTTAAAGCTTTTCGAGTACTAGAAGAAGTTTTTAAGTTTTCTGAAAAATGTGGTGCTTGGTTAAGCTTTAATTCATGAAAATGAGTGACTCGGTTAGTGGTGGTTCCCATAAAAAATGATCCTTTTTTAAAAAACTAATTAAAGTATAAGCAAAAAGGATGCCTTTTTATTTTAAAAAAATATTTTATTTAAAATTAATAA
>JAGRNM010000398.1 GCA_020440745.1 Deltaproteobacteria bacterium | reverse complement strand
AAACGTTTGGCCAGTGGCACGACTTTTTCAAAACGCTCTTCGCCTTCTTCTAAATTAATAGAGTTAATGATGGCCTTGCCTTGAGAGTAGGGTAGGGCTTGGGCGATGACTTTTTCGTCTGTGGAGTCGATCATTAAGGGGACTTTGATCTTTTGAATCACGTGAGGAAGAAAGTCCTTCATGTCCTGGTATTCGTCTTGATCGGGGTTGGCCAGACAGATATCGATAATCTCCGCGCTGTTTTTGACTTGGGTGCGGGCGATTTCGCTGGCTTCTTCAAAGGCTTTATCTACAATGAGGCGTTTAAATTTGCGCGAGCCGATTACGTTGGTGCGTTCGCCTACCATGATGGGGCGTTTTTCGTCGGTGATTTCCAGATAGTCAATGCCGGAAAGGCTAGAACCCCTGAGTGCTGGGATTTTGCGAGGACTTAAGGTGGCCGCCATTTTTGCCAGGACTTTAATGTATTCCGGCGTGGTGCCGCAGCATCCGCCCACTAGGTT
>JAGRNM010000397.1 GCA_020440745.1 Deltaproteobacteria bacterium | reverse complement strand
AGCTACTCATCCAAACCTTCAGCCTAAACCCCACTCTACCCCTCCCTTACCCTCCCCTTACAAAGGGGAGGAATTATTATCCTACATCCAGCCTTCCCCTCCTTTGTAAGGAGGGGATTAAGGGGAGGTAGATTCACCATCCAAGCTATTCATCCAAACCTTCAGCTCAAACCCCACTCTACCCCTCCCTTACCCTCCCCTTACAAAGGGGAGGAATTATAATTAATTATCTAAAAAAAATAAGGACAGCCACCCCTCCCCCCATTTGTTCAGAGCGACTGTCCTCTCTAATCTACTGTTTGGCAGTAGACCGATTCCTTAAGCTGATGGCCAACATCAATCCTAGACTTAGCAGTATGAAAAAATGATTGTTGCTTCCTGCTCCCAAACTACAACCTCCACTACTGCTATTACCGGGATCTATCGTGGTGCTTAGTTCGCAAGTGTCCGTGCAGTCCTCTGTGTTATCAGGCGCGCTGGCGTCGCAGGCTTCTATGGGATCTAAAACCTCAT
>JAGRNM010000396.1 GCA_020440745.1 Deltaproteobacteria bacterium | reverse complement strand
CCTCATTCATCAGCGCATTTAATCCGCATAACTCAGTCCGTCTAATCGCCTCAAGTCCACGTTTAACGATATAACGATTTTCGTCAATTAAAGGAACAACATCTCCAATTGTTCCAAGAGCTGCAATAGCAAAATACTCTTCTGATAACCCATCTCCAATTAAGGCTTGAGCTAATTTCAAGGCAACTCCAGCTCCTGATAATTGATAAAATGGATAAGATGAATCTAATTCCGGATGAATAATTGAAAAAGCATTTGGGTGGCATTCCTTTGGTTGATGATGGTCGGTAATAATTAAATCAACCCCGTAAGGAGGTAAAATATCAGCTTCTAATAGACCTGATATTCCATTATCCACCGTTATAATTAACTTATATCCATCTGAAATAGCCTGCATAAAAGCATCTTCATTCGGCCCATATCCCTCATAAAAACGATTTGGGATATAATAATCTACGATGGCTCCTAGCCCTCTTAATGCTCTCATTAAAATAGAAGTTCCTGTTACACCATCA
>JAGRNM010000395.1 GCA_020440745.1 Deltaproteobacteria bacterium | reverse complement strand
ATAACAAGGGCCGACGTCCTCAGCGATCGTAACCTGAAATACGATCCCTTTACGCTTACAAATAAGGTCATGAACTTTTTGTACGTGCATGATGGTTTCGCGAATAGAAAAGTACTCCGCAGAAGTTTCGAGCTTTCCCGCTTCTATTTTCGAAAAATCAAGAATGCTATCAATAACCGTGAGTAGCGACCTAGCGGATTCAGCAATCGTGTCAACGAGCTCGCGTTGGAGCGAGTCAAGAATTGACTCAGCGAGAAGTTCTGAGGAAATGAGGACCCCGTTCATCGGTGTTCGAATTTCATGGCTCATATTTGCGAGGAACTGACTTTTAAGAGCAGTCGTTCGCGCGAGTTCTTCTTTTGCCTTTTGTTCAACGGTAATATCCGTAGCAATCCCAGCAATTGCATAAATTTCACCCTTGTGATCGCGAAGGGGTACTTTGGTTGAAATATAGGTGTGGATACCGTCCTCGTGAGGCGCTTGCTCTACAAGTTCTACGACATGTCCCTTTGCCAAAACCATTTGGTCAGCTTCA
>JAGRNM010000394.1 GCA_020440745.1 Deltaproteobacteria bacterium | reverse complement strand
CTGACGGGGGTGACCGCCTGGTCCACGCGCAAGCAGCCCCACCGGGACCAAGCGAACGCGACCCGGACCGCCGCACCAAGCGGCCGGCGCCCCTCGAGGCCGAGATCAGATCGGCCGAGCCCACCCACACCGGTACGATCACTCGTCCGTGGTGACCAGCCAGGTTTCGCGCCAGGTATTCGCCACGCCCCGCCCTCGTAGCTCAGGGGATAGAGCGTCGGATTCCTAATCCGTGTGCGCAGGTTCGAATCCTGCCGGGGGCGCTCGCAGTCACCGGCCCGGGCGATTGCGAAGGTCTGGGCTTCAGCCGAGGAACTGCCTGGCGACCTCGTACCACCCGGTGGCGGACAGGTCGAGTGATTCGATGTCGATGCGTTCGTCCACGCCGTGAAAGCGCGCCCAGTACTCATCCGGTGGGAGCTTCTCGCTGAGCAGCCCGAACCCGTAGGTGGTCGTGCCCGCCGGACGCAGCCAGCTCGCGTCCGTCCATGCGGCCAGCATCGCGGGGACCAGCGCAGCGCCGTCGTGCGCCCGGTCGGTCACCGAGGCCAGGA
>JAGRNM010000393.1 GCA_020440745.1 Deltaproteobacteria bacterium | reverse complement strand
CTACATCCGCGAGCACGGAGAGGACCTGCCGGAGATCCGTGATTGGCGTTGGGAGCTCGGCCGCTGATCGGGGCCGCCTCGGCGGGTCGGGCAGGAAGACGATCGACGATCGGAGACGCGGCCGGCGGGTGTTCTGCGCAGCGCTCCGGCGGGAAGGCGGCGCTCGCATGATCGGGAGTGCACATGGAGCCGACGATCGGACTCGAACCGATGACCTGCTCATTACGAATGAGCTGCTCTACCAACTGAGCTACGTCGGCCCCGGGATCGCGTGGGGAGTCCCTTCCCGCTGGCCGTCGCCATCGGTCGGTCGGCGTCGTGCGTCGACCCGGAGCTCCACCACCCGCTTGGGGCGCCCGAATCCCGGTGACCCGGGTGGGCAGGCGACCGCCAGGGTCGCTGGGCGGCAGAATGTAGCGCCGGGTCCGACTGCCGCCACGGGATCGGGGCGCGTTCGGGGCCCAGCCACTCCCGATCGCGCAGTCCCGCGGAATCCGATGCGCATGGTTTGACCCGCCCCGCTGTCGCGGTTTAGGATGGCCCGAGCGAGCGGCG
>JAGRNM010000392.1 GCA_020440745.1 Deltaproteobacteria bacterium | reverse complement strand
TAATGGATGTGCAGTTGGCGGATCCTTTTCCACACATGACTTATCACGAAGCGATGCGTCGGTTTGGTACTGACCGACCAGACTTACGCATACCACTTGAGTTAACTGATGTTGGTGACTTATTCAAAAACGTGGAATTTAAGGTGTTCTCAGGCCCTGCGAATGATGAACGTTGTCGCGTTGCGGCATTGCGTGTGCCGGGCGGTGTTGCAATGAGTCGAAAAGAAATTGATGATTACGGTAACTTTGTCGCGATTTATGGTGCCAAAGGTTTAGCTTACATTAAAGTGAACGATATCGCTAAAGGCTTAGAAGGTTTGCAATCACCGATCTTAAAATTCTTACCTGGTGATGTTGTTTTAGGCTTGTTAGAAAGGCTAAATGCTGCAACGGGAGATGTCATTTTCTTTGGCGCAGATACAACTAAAATCGTTAACGAAGCCTTGGGTGCGTTGCGTGTTAAAGTGGGTAATGATTTAAACATGAACGAAGGCGGTTGGCGTCCTGTTTGGGTGATTGACTTTCCGATGTTTGAACGTGAAGGTGATAACGACACGTGGCA
>JAGRNM010000391.1 GCA_020440745.1 Deltaproteobacteria bacterium | reverse complement strand
AATCCGGTAACTTTATCTAGTTTGCCGACTAGACCTTTGACAATAGCAGAGGCAAGCGGGTGAGAAGAAAGTGCTTCAACAGATTTGATGGCAGTCATAAGGTTGGTTTTGTTAATTTGAGAGTTATCAATCATGCGATAGTCTTGCACTGCAGGGTTACCGATCGTGAGTGTGCCGGTTTTGTCCATGAGAACTACCTTTGTTTTGTCGGTTAGCTCTAGACTTTCGGCATTTTTAACTAAGATCCCAAGGTCTGCACCGCGGCCAGTGGCAACCATAATAGAAGTAGGAGTAGCTAACCCCAGAGCACAAGGACAGGCAATAATAAGAACTGAGACTAGGTGTGTGAGAGCCTGAGAGAAAGTTCCCAAGTTGAACCATACTAAGAAAGTAGCTAGTGAAAGCATAATGACAACAGGTACAAAATAACCAGAAATTGTATCGGCTAGGCGTTGGATGGGAGCTTTACTACCCTGTGCTTTTTTTACCATATTGATGATATTGGCAAGTGTTGTGTCACTACCTACCTTGGTAGCTTTCATATCAAAGGATCCGCTCAAGTTGATGGTAGCGCCGATGACCGAAT
>JAGRNM010000390.1 GCA_020440745.1 Deltaproteobacteria bacterium | reverse complement strand
TGAGTAGTTTTGCCCGCACCAATCTTGGCTTGCAAGTTATTCATTGTCCCACTCAGTTTGTACAACAAATGATTCTGTTAAAACTACTGCTCAAACATCGCTATCAATCAGGCATTATTTATGTTTCCAGTCGTCAAACTGCCGAAAACCTGAGAAAAATTAGCAAAGGGCTGCTCCCTTTTTTATCAGTTGAGGCGTATCATGCCGGACTTTCAGCAGATCAACGAACAGCCATCCAAGAACGGTTTATTCAAAACAAAACCGAGCTAGTTTTTGCCACCAATGCCTTTGGCATGGGCATTGATAAAGCCAACATCCGCTTTGTGATTCACTTTCACATACCCGGTAGTCTTGAGCACTACTATCAAGAAGTTGGCAGGGCAGGTCGAGATCGTGATCCGAGTAAAACCTATTTGCTATACAACGAAAATAATCTAAATATTCATCTCGGCATGCTTAATCAGAACAAAGATCTCTCCAACCAACAGCGAAAACGACAATTGTTTAAACTACACAGCATGAGAGAGTTTGCCAAAACTAGCCAGTGTCGCTCTCAGTTTATCCTGCAGTATTTTGGCGAGCAGAATGAGTTGGCCTGCGAACAATG
>JAGRNM010000038.1 GCA_020440745.1 Deltaproteobacteria bacterium | reverse complement strand
CACGGCAATGACCAAAGCAAAAAGACTTAAGAAAAAAGCAAAGACTAATAAAAATTGCACCACGGATTTTTGAAACATTTCTAAAATATAAGACTTAAAATTAATAGAGGCTATTTTGGGGACTTCTTTTAGGCGAAGCTGTAGTTGGCTTTTGTATTGGGGGTCTATTTTGACAGCAGCCATGCTGATGCGGTCGTCGTCTAAGAGTTTTTGTAGGTTTTGTAAGTCCATGTAGGCGGCAAAGCCCAGCCATTGTTCGACAACGCCGTCTAGGACTAAGCTTAAATGAGGTCTTTTTTCTTCTAAGACTTCTATCTCTAAAAGATCGCCTGGTTTGGCGTGGAGTTTTTTAGCCAGTAGTTGGCTGATTAATAGTCCTTGGGAGGGAATGCTTATTTTTTCTAAGTCTTGGTTAAGGGCTAGTCTTAGTTGGGCTTGTTGGGGATAGCCCAGGAGGGCGCTGGTGGCTTGACGGTGAGCTAGTTTGATTTTGATGGGCACGCTACGGTAGGCTTCTGTGATTAAGACACCTGGGTAATGGTTTAATTCTTGAAGGGCTCTTTGGGGTACGGGATCTACAAAACTAATCTGCAGGTCTTCTCTTTGAGAGAGATGAAACTGAGAGTAAACTAGGTATTGGATCAAATCAAACCAATGCAATCCTAAGAGGGTAATCATCACAGCAAAGGAAAGTCCCAATACAGAAAAAGCCGTGCGTAAGGGGTGGATGGTTAGGTTGCGGTAGATCATTTTTCCTTTGTTAGAAAAAAAACGGCTGATCTTTAATTTTTCCCAAAGGTTTTTGTGAAAATCAGGTGGAGCTGGGGGACGGAGTGCTTCGGCAGGTTGTAGTTGAAAGATAGAACGAAGGGAAAAAAGCACACCCAATAAACCTGAGCCCACACTCATGCTTAGGGCCAATAAAAAAAGCCATGGCCTTACAAAGAAAGTCATGATGGGAAAATGATAAAAGTCTGTGTAAAGGACGGTCATGGCGTGCCCTATCCAAATCCCCGCCACGCAGCCTAAGACCAGACCTAAACATACAATCACTAAAGTCATGGCCAAATAATGGAGAAAGACCTGAGAGTTGCTGTAGCCCATGGCTTTGAGGGTGGCAATCTGCGGTCTTTGTAAGGCCACCATGCGGCTAATCACTCCGTTGAGTAAAAAAGCTGCTACGGAAAAAAAGATAAAAGGAATCGTCACTGCCATGACGCGGTTTTGATTGATTTCATCGCTGACAAAGCGGTGGGACATTTGGTTTTCTCGATCATAAGAACCCAAACCACCGTAGTCTAATAAGAGCTCGTCTAAGTCGGCTTTGATTTGTGGGATGGAGCTGCCCGGTCCAGCAATTAAAGAGAGACTATTAAAGCTGCCTTCCATGTCGGCTGCCGCTTCTAAGACTTTGCTAGAGATCCAAAAGATGCCGTATTGTCTGTCATTGGGCACGGGAGCGTCGCCCCGGATGGCGTAGATGTATTCGGGAGAAAGTACCGTGCCCACGATGGTAAATTTTTCGTAGCTACCATTAATAATGGCGGCCAGTTGATCGCCGGGCTGATAGTGATTGGCTAGGGCAAAGCCTTCGCTAATGAGGATTTCGTCTTTTTTTCTGGGGTCCAAAAAACGCCCTTGCCTTAAGTAGAGGCGGTTTAATTGAGGGGGTTCGGATTCGGGATAAGCAATAAAGCGACCCACTGCGGTTTCTAGTTGATTGGGTAGGTGCAAAAGATAGTGTTTGACGACTCTAGTCTCTAAACTGACTACGCCGGGGATTTGTTCCAGTCGTTTTTCTAGACTTAAAGGGGCGCGGCTTAGCTCGGCAAAGACATCGGCAAAGCGGGCTTCTTGATAAAAACGACTTTGGGCTAGTTTTAAAGAATCCTGGGTAGACAAAAAGCCCACTAAAGCCGCCACGCCGCTGGCAATCACTAAGGCGATGGTGATTACCTGACTTTTCATTTTTAATAAGTCGCGACGGATTTTTTTGTTAAGGTTGTTTACCAAGTTAATTGCTCGGGCTTTAGTTTGTTTGCATTAGTTTTAATAGAAACCAAACGACCGTCGGCCATGTGCAGGACTCGGTCTGCCATGTTGGCAATGCCGGCATTGTGGGTAATGACAAGGGTGGTGGTGCCTAAGTCTTGATTGACTTTGGCCAAGGCTTCTAAAACTAAACGGCCGGTCGTGTGGTCTAGGGCGCCTGTGGGTTCGTCACAAAGCAAGAGGTCGGGCCTTTTGGCAATGGCTCGGGCAACGGCGACACGTTGTTGTTCTCCCCCGGAGAGTTGGGCGGGAAAGTGATGTAAGCGATCTCCTAAGCCTACCATCTTAAGGGCTTGGGCGGCGTCCATAGGGTTTTGGGCAAGGTCGGTTACTAGGCCTACGTTTTCTAAGGCGGTCAAACTAGGAATAAGATTGTAAAACTGAAAAACAAAGCCCACGTGTTCACGTCGATAGAGGGTTCTTTGTTTTTCGTCGCTTTGGCTTAAGGTGTGGTCTAGGTAATAAACCTCTCCATGACTAGGTATATCCAAACCACCGATGATATTAAGTAAGGTAGACTTGCCGCTGCCGGAGGGACCTAATAACACTACAAACTCTCCTTTTTTAAGTTCTAAATCCACTCCCCTTAGGGCTTGTACTTCGACCTCTCCCATAAAGTAGGTCTTGCTAAGTCCTTTAGCGCTAAAAAAGTTTGAGTGTTTGCTGGAGTCCTCCATCTTAGCCTTAGTTAAGTTTTTTTAGACTCAAGGGTCAAGTAACGCCGTCGATAGGCGGTCAAAAACAGCAATAAAAGACAAGCCAGCCCGATAGCTGCGGGAAACAAAACGGTGGTTAAAGAATAATGCTCGAGAGACAGGATCACCAAAAAATTACGGATGGTAAAAAGCATAAAAAAGATTAAAGACTCGGAATAAGGATCTACATAAACCTTTCTTAAGGTGGGGCCAAAGCCTAGTAGGTCTACTAGGGTTAGCACCATAACCGCACTTAAGGGATGGGAAGTAAAGTACCAGAGGGGCAAAGAGCTAAGGGCTAAGACAAAAAAGGCAAGATCTAGTTTGGTCATTTTAAGCTCGCCCCGTCTTTGAAAGGCTAGCCAGGCAATCAAGAGGGTGATGCTTGCGGAGACCCCAATGGGCCAAGCGCCCACGCCACCCTTAGCCTTTAATTCGGCAAAAAACACAATCAGGGTGGTCATGCCCCAAATGATCCAAGAAAAAACGTGGGGCTTGACCTGAGCTTTAAAAATCGCCCGGAGGTAGGGAAAAAAAGCCACTAAGGTAAAAGCAATGGCTAGAATGCTTAAGATTTTTTTAGAAAGCATGAAAGCTTTTTAGCTTAAGTTTAAAAATAAACTTAAGTTAAAAATAAGGAATATCCTCCAAAGCAAAGTCTTCTATAAAATAGATATCTAGTAAGTTTCCTGAGGCCTCGTACTGGGCCGCCACTAGAGATTTGGAGGAGCTGGTGTAAAAGCCCAGGGCAGTCAAGACGCCGTCTTCATGAAGCTCAATAGCTTTGACCACATCAAACCTGCCTCCCAAGTCGGTCAGGACCTTGCCTTGCTTACCAAAGCTTAAGTCCACAGAACCATCGGCTAAGACCTTGCTAAGGGCAAAGTCGTTTTCTTTGGCCAGTCCTCCTTGGGGGTTGGGAGGGCTGGATTGACCAGCGATTAGCAAACTGCCATCGCTTTGTGCCTTGACGATATGGGCTATGTCTACTTGAGAGTCAAAGTCGATGACCACCTTGCCACCCGATCCAAAGTCACTTCTAAGGCTGCCGTCACTATGAAAAGCCAGTAGCACAAAGTCTTTGCCGTTTGTGCCAAGAGGGTCTTCTATATAGCCAGCGGCTAAAAATTGATCTTCTTCTTGCATCAAAAGATAACAAAGCACGATGTTATCTAAAGCGTCTTTTTCCACTACAAAACTATCGTCCCAACCACTTTGGGGATCGTATTGCAAAAGACCTAAACTACGGGTGGCGATCAGTAGCTTGCCATCGGATTTAAGGGCTAAGGCATTGACGGATTCTTGAATATCTAAAAAAACTAAGCCGCCTTCCTTGCCAAAACTTGTATCCAGTTGGCCATTACTTTCAAACCTAGCTAAGGCTAGGGCATTGCCCGAGCTAAGGGCAAAGTCATAGTTGGACCCATCGGAAGAAATCCCGCCTGCCAAGATCTTGCCATCTTCTTGAGGGAGCAAAACAGAGATGGCCTCGCCATCGCCGCCTAAGTCGGCTAGTGCCAATCCTGCTTGGCCAAAGTCCTGTTGGGGCGAGCCGTCTAGATTTAGCTTTTGCAAAGCAAGATCACTAATAGAGACTATCACATCACCGCCCACTAGATGGCTACCAACAGCTTGAGCACCGCCTAGTAGTAGGCTTTGGTCTTGGATGACTAGAGTCTGGACCTTGGATAAGTAGGGAGAGGATGCCTCGCTTGTGGGAGCTTCGGAAGAATTTGTTTGAGAGCTGCTAGCTCCACAATGGGCTAGACAAAAACTTATTAATAGGAGGCTAAGTTTAAAAATAGATTTCTTCATAGGGTCTTTTAAAGCAGAAGGGGAGCTTAAAAACTAGATTAGCCCCTTAAAGTTATGCTTTTTTTGTATTCTGCGGGATACACTTATTTAAAAATCAAAAAAGTCTTTTCTCTCTTCCAAGCTTTTATTATCCCTTCAGCCATGGATTTACCCCTTTTAGTTTTATATGGAGGCTTAGGCCTCAATGCCCTTTTAGCGCTGATTTATTACTTAAGACTTTTGCGAGGCCCCGCCTTTAAAGAAGCCAAGGCTCCCGATCTTTTGATTGGTTTAGAAAAAACCCGGTTAGGTTTGGGGGATCAATTAAAGAGTCTTTTTTCTATCCAAGCTACACTGGATCCTGCTTTTTTAGAAAAATTAGAAGAAACCCTTTTGGCCGCCGATGTGGGGGTCAAGACCACCCAAAAATTACTCAATCACCTACAAGAAGCTTTAAAAGAAAATCCCCAGGCCCAGTCCTTGGAACTTTTAAAAGCCCAGATGGTCCAGTTGTTGACTTTTTCTGAGCCTAAAGAAGATTCTTCTCTAAAACCTTGGGTGACTTTGGTGGTGGGCGTCAACGGTGTGGGTAAGACCACGACGGTGGCTAAGCTAGCCTTTAGACAACAACAGGCGGGCAAAAAACTCATCCTAGCAGCGGCGGATACCTTTAGGGCAGGGGCCATTGAGCAGCTTAAAACTTGGGGCGAGCGCCTTCACTTGCCGGTGGTGGCCCAAAAAGAAGGCAGTGATCCAGCAGCGGTGGCCTTTGATGCAGTGCAGGCCGGTGTTGCTAGACAACTAGACCAAGTCTTGATTGACAGTGCGGGTAGGCTGCACACCAAAGTGGGCTTGATGGAGGAACTCAAAAAGGTCAAACGAGTCATCCAAAAAGCCTGTCCTGGTGCACCCCACGAAGTACTCTTGGTTGTGGATGCCACCCAGGGACAAAACGCCCTAAGACAGGCAGAAGACTTTCATGAAGCCCTAGGTCTAACGGGCCTTATCTTGACCAAAATGGACTCTAGCTCCAAAGGAGGGATGGCTCTTGCCTTGACACAGGCCTTGCAGGTACCCATTCATTCTTTAGGCTTAGGAGAAAAACTCCCCGATTTACAAAAGTTTGAAGCCAAAGCTTTTGTAGAGGCCTTGTTTGCTTAAGCTTCCCATTGCTTTTTCTAGTAAGCCGTGGTTTTTTTACCTCACTTAACTTGAGGTTTTTTCTCTCCAGGGAAAAGACTCCTCAAATATTGGAGTCCTTGATGCCTTCTATCTATATATATAGCCTTAAGGGAAAAAAATGTGTGGAGGTCAAAAGTCCCCTTCTAGAGGAAGAAGAGATCCTTAAATTAGAAAAATTTCTTCCTGCTAGTTTAAAGGGCCTATCCTTTGAAGATCCCAGACCGCTTTTTAAACAAGCAGGTCAAGAGTGTGAAGAGTATCGGGAGGAAAGCGATCCTAGGAGTGTGGCCGAGTATTTGGTGGGTATTGGGGTTAAGCTAGAAAGTTTAAAGCTTTATTATGGGGCTTTAAGATTTTTTGACTTAGCTTTAAAACATCGTTCTTCTAGCGAGGTCATCATGCGTAAGGCCCATGTCTTAGAGCTTTTGGGTTATGCGGATAAATCAGAAAGACTTCTCAATCAATACCAACAAAAAAACCCTAAGGCGCCGGAGCCCTATTTTATTTTGGGTAAGCAAGCCTTAGGCCGCACCGACTACGCCAGGGCGGAACAATGCTTTAAACAGGCCTTAGAGCGTTTGAATTCCAAAAAAGAACGTCATGAAGGGCTTAAAAAAAATATTAATTTGTATTTAAAATTTGTGGGGCTTTTTTTAGAAAGAGACCGATTGTTTACCCGCAATTTAAGCCATGAAGAATGCATGGACGAAATCCGTAGGCTTATCCAAGACACCTATGATTTAGAAGAAGAAGTAGAAAAAAGAGGCCAGACTGAAAAATTAGAAGGCATGATCTTTTTTTTAAAAAACCAGCGCACTATTTTTAATAAATGGTTAGAGGAAATGGACGTTTAATTTTAAGTTTTTATGATTTCTTTATTCTTATTTAATCTTTAAAATATTTTAAATCAAAAGCCCTTAAAAAGGAGTGATCATGGACCGCGATGAAACCAAGGACTTAGTTAAAGAAGTCGTGCAAGAAGTTTTAAACCAATGGCAATCCACGGTAGAAATAGCCGGCAAATGGGATGGTGGCATGCTAGTTTTAAAGCCGGGGGATTCTCATTTGCAAACTAAAGAAATCGACATCGAAGGTTTTTTTCATAAAATTGTCATGGTGCGAGATCGTCTAAGGGTTTTGGAACAAAAAATTAACGCCCATCCTAAACTAAGCGATAGCGATAAGGTAGACATGCAACAATACATCACCCGCTGCTATGGTAGTCTAACGACTTTTAATGTTTTGTTTAAACAGGACGAAGATAAGTTTAAAGGGAGTTCGGGGGCTTAGATTTAGTAAAAATGCTAAACCTGAAAAAGGCTTAGTATCACTTAGCTTAAGACTTTTCTATTCTATTATATAGCAACTTGTTGAGGGGCACTTAGTTTTGCTAAAATTTCGTCTTCACCTTCTTGAACAGCCATATACATTAAGATAGTGCGAAAACTGGCGCCCTTAAACTGCGGAGGAAGCCCTTTGGGTAAGTGATCTCTAAAAAGAGGAGAGATAAAGGCAGGATGGTTCAATAACCCTAGCTTTTCTAGCTCATGATAAGTTTTTTCCAGCACATCATCGTCTATATTGCCTCCTTTAAAATTTCCACTCACTGCATATTGGAGGCTGTCTCTATTATTTCGTTCATTATCCGTTGTACCCATGGGGTGGCTAGGATTAAAAGTCTTAGCAAAGTTAGTAAAGGAGATGCTTAAACTTTTGGTGGCTTGATTTTCGTTTCCTACTTCTCTGCCATACCAGGCCATCCCTCCCAGTCCTCCTACTGCTAGGGCAGGAGCTGCTAAGGTGCTTAGAGTAATTCCTGTGCCTTCTAAAAACCAAAGGATTCCTGTGGAGGTAGCCAGAGTAGTCCCGGCAGTTACTTCTAGTTGATTACCCATGGCAATCGTAAGGTCCTCGTTTGTAGTGGTCACGCCGGTTGTACGGGAAAGCTCAATGCTTCTTTCTCGGTCTTTAGCTTGATTATAAAAGCCATCAAACACCATGTAAGCTCCTCCAGAAATACCCGCAACGCCCACACCTAAGGTCATGAACATTTCTATTTCGGAGGATGAGCCTAGGGCATAGCTTACTCCTGCAGGAACCATGGGAGCTAGAATAGCCGCTCTGGCAATATTCTCTGGAGTTGGATTATACAAGGCATTGATTGTAGCAGCATAAGATCCGCCGGTTCCCAGTGCCATGCCGCCGTGGGAGATCACTTGACCCGCAATACGACCTGTATTCCTGGCGTGTCTACCAAAAGCACTCCAACGACTAGTCTGAGTCTCTGGTGTAATTTCTAATGGAACTTCGTGAACAGCGTTAGGAAAGCTTGTGTCAACAGCGATAGCTTCTTGGAAAGCAGGGGGAAGTTCCTGATATTGCAAAATTTGATTTCCAAGGATTCGTGGAGCTCCTTGTTTAGCATGGTCTAATAAGATCTTGGGTTGAGCACTAGCTCCTTCAATAGTAATTTTTTGACCTTGAAAAGAGATTTCTGGCTCGGGTAGGACTATTTCTACTCCCCTTGAGGCAGCGCTTGATCTTAAAAGGCTTAAGTCTGCAGGATTAGTAAGGTGAATACTAGTCGTTCCTTTTGCAACTAAATTAGCATTACCACCAGAGTTGAGAACTTTTTGAGGTGGGAGAGTTGGTGTCTCCGCTGCGCTTTGAGCGGCTCCCATTGTTTCACTAACAGAGAACTCCCCTGAAGCTTTTCCAGCAAAGTCTCCTGTCATTCTTCTTACTATTATGCCTTCACGCTGTCCCTTGGGGTTTAAGTAAGGAGTTTTTTGACTGTCTACCGTGATAGTTATGTCAAAGTTCTCCTCAACCATGCCTAACCTTCTTAGGCGCTCTAACAGCCTGGGATTGTCTTTAAGTTTTTCGTAAAGTTTTATCTGGATGGCTTCGGCTGTTTTTGCGTCTGAGAAAGAAAGTTTAGCCAGTTGTGCTTGGGCTTCTTGAGGACTGAGTTCTGCAACATTAATACCTTCAAAAAGTTCTGGAGCAACTTCGTCTAAAGTGACCACAAGGTCTTTAATAGCTTGTGGGTTGTTGTTGCCATAGCCATCAAGATTTCCAGGAAAAGCCTCACTATTAGCAAAATTAGTTTGTAAGGCAGAGTAGTCATCAGGAGTAACCACCAAGTGACTTAGTCTATTTTCTACAAGTCTTAAGTATCCTTCATTGTTTCTTGCAGTGAAAGTCTGACCGTTTAAGGTAGTTCTAAAGTATGGGGGCCTATGATTATTGGGAACCACATAATCAATAGCCGTTGCATTAAGCGCTTCTAAACGCATCAGATAGCTTCCCACAGGTCTAGGAACTAAGGCGTTATTGGCAGTTCCAATTAAACGATAATCTAGTCTGGGGATAAGTCCTGTTTCAATATCCGTTAAGAAAGATAAAATTTCTGGAGTAGCACCCGGCGGCGGAGTAAGTTTAAAAGGTACTCCCCTAATCTGAGAACCGCAATCCCTTAAAAGGCTTGCTGAGACTGGGGATTCACGATTGAGAATCAGGTAG
>JAGRNM010000389.1 GCA_020440745.1 Deltaproteobacteria bacterium | reverse complement strand
GACCAAGGTGGGATTCTTTTTTTCTTTGTGTAATCAAATAGCGACCCTCTTTTTCGATCACACAGGCAGTGACTTGGATTAATGGAGGCATGGTTGTCAAAGCTTATAAGCCTGGGAGTTAAAATTTAAACAGAGAAGTCCGTTGATAAAGTCTCTATTTACCACTGTAGTTCTTCACCCTCTTTGTTTTCAGAATCAGCAGAGTCACTTTTATTTTCAGAAGTTTTTTCTTCTTCCTTAGCTTCTGAAGAGTCTTGTTTTTGAGAAGACTTGGACTGCTTTTTTTCTTTCTTCTCTTTTTTCTCTTTCTTAGTATTTTTTTCTTCTTTGGTTTTGCCATCCCAACGGTCGTAGGTAGCCTGGCATTGGGCATCGGCGCAGTCTTCGGAATAGTCTCGATGAGTCGACTCATGTCCTTCTAAATCGGACTTTTTGACTTTTTTATTTTTATAAGGATCATTGCTAGAATCCGTTGGACCTTTAGTATACTTGCCTTCTCCAGTGGAGCCCAATTTGACGGAAGTCCCCCCTCCCAATACTGGGGTACTGATCAACAATAGAACTAGGGCGGTTAAAAAAGAAGATTTCATATTAAGACTCCTAAATTAAA
>JAGRNM010000388.1 GCA_020440745.1 Deltaproteobacteria bacterium | reverse complement strand
AACACGGCCAAGCTCTACGGTGCTCAGGCGACGGGTTGTTCGCCGATTACCACGGCTGTAAAAAATGAGTGGGATCTCTTTAAGCCAGTACGCCCTAATACTCTTTGCAAATCACTGGCTATTGGTAATCCGGCGGATGGGTTTTATGCCGCGGGGGTCATGAGAAAGAGCGGCGGCTGCGGCGAAGATGTCAGTGATGAAGAAATTGTCGATGCAATGAAGCTTTTAGCTGAAACAGAGGGTGTTTTTGCAGAGACGGCGGGCGGGGTGACCGTTGGGGTTGCCAAAAAACTCATTGAGCAAGGACGGATTCCGTCGGATGAGTCCATTGTGCTTTGTATCACGGGTAATGGGCTTAAAACTCAGGAAGTTTTGCAGGGCAAGGTTGGCCAGGCGGAGATTATTTCGGCAAAATTGAGTGATTTTGACGAGCTTTATAAAAAGTTGCATGGCACTAAGAAATAGTTTTGGACCATGGTGTAGGGGCAATTTATAAATTGCCCCTACAAAAGATGCCCTTATTCTCTTTTGCCACTGAGGCCCGATCAACACTTGCTTCTCTCTTGCTAACGAAGTAGCATTCTCCTAAATTCATAAAAAAATCCTGAATTTGGTATTAACCAA
>JAGRNM010000387.1 GCA_020440745.1 Deltaproteobacteria bacterium | reverse complement strand
TTTAGTCCTAGACGGCGCCATGGGCACCGCTATCCAAGCCAAAAACTTATCCGCCCAACACTTTGGTGGACCCGAATTAGAAGGTTGTAACGAAAATTTAGTACTCACTCGGCCTAATCTCATTAAAGAAATTCACGAAGCCTACCTGGAAGCAGGCGCTGATATTGTGGAGACCAACACCTTTGGTGCCACCCCTTTGGTTTTAGACGAATACGGTCTGGGATCCAAAACTCACCAAATCAACCTTGCCGCCGCCCACCTAGCCCGAGCCGCAGCCGACAAATTTAGCACTCCCGAAAAACCCCGCTGGGTAGCAGGCTCCATGGGTCCCACCACCAAGGCAATTTCGGTGACAGGCGGCGTGACTTTTGACGAACTATATCAAAACTTCTACGCCCAAGCTTCAAGCTTGCTAGAAGGCGGCGTGGATTATTTTTTGATCGAAACCTGCCAAGACACCCGCAATATCAAAGCCGCCATCTTGGCCATCCAAGACTTACTCAAGGAAAAACACACTCAAATCCCCATCGCCGTCTCCATCACCATCGAAGCCATGGGCACCATGTTAGCCGGACAAGGGGTTGAGGCCTGAGTCACCTCCTTGGAGCATGTGTACCTTCTTTATG
>JAGRNM010000386.1 GCA_020440745.1 Deltaproteobacteria bacterium | reverse complement strand
GGGAAGCCGGAGCCGTACACTGAAAGAGATAGAGTATTCCAGATACCATTATGTAAACTATTTTTAAAAAATCAGTTAGTTAATGGTATTTGAGGGTGGGTTATGAATAGTAAAAATCAAAGCATCGTGGTTCAAGATGTTGAAATACATCTATTTTCCCATAATGAAGAAGATTATATCAGTCTGACAGACATGGTAAGCGGATTTGAGGGCGGGAGCTCCCTCATTGAAGCATGGCTTAGGAACAAAAACACCATAGAATTCATAGGAGTATGGGAGCGTATCAACAACCCGAATTTTAATTCCCCCGAATTCGAGGGAATTAGAATTCAAGCCGGACTGAACCGATTCACGATGTCTGCCAAGCTGTGGGCGCAGCGCACGAATGGTATAGGGTTGGTTGCCAAGGCTGGGCGCTACGGTGGCACCTTCGCCCACAAGGATATCGCTTTCGAATTCGGTTCTTGGCTTAGTCCAGAGTTTAAACTCTATCTTATCAAGGAGTTCCAACGCCTCAAGGAGCAAGAGATTCAGACAAGTAAGCTTGAGTGGAATATCCGAAGATCGTTGACGAAATCTCATTATCGTATCCACACAGACGCTATCAAGGAACACTTGATCCCTCCGCAGCTTTCCAAGGAAC
>JAGRNM010000385.1 GCA_020440745.1 Deltaproteobacteria bacterium | reverse complement strand
AATCGCTTCATCTTTGGAAAAAGCCTGTAAGGGAATGGGGTGTTTGCGGTTGTGCCAGAGCGTCCAGGTTGACAACAGCACAATCATCAGCAGCGCTGGAGCGATACCGGCGATAAAGAGATCCTTAATTTCCACAGTTTGTTCAAGGTTCATCTGCTGGACGATAATGCCATAGAGAATCAAGGGCAGTGATGGTGCCAGCAGCAGCCCCAAGCTGCCGGAGGTGGTGACCAAGCCAAGGCTGAATTTTTCTTGATATCCGGCTTCGGTTAAGGCCGGCAGCAACAGCGCACCGATGGCGACGATAGTGATGCCTGAAGCACCGGTAAAAGCGGTAAAAAAGGCGCAAGTGCAGTAGGCCACCACTGCCAAGCCGCCAGGGAGCCAGCCGATTAATGCCTGAGTTGCACGAACCAGCCGGTGTGATGTATTACTTTCTGCTAATAAATAGCCGGCAAAGGTAAAGAGCGGCAAAGCCAGTAATAAAGGAGTGTCAACGATACGGTAAAGTTCGATAATGACAACGATTAAATCGATATCGGCAAAATAAAAGCCAAGCATTGCCGCTGCGACAATGATAGCGAATAGGGGTGTCCCGAGAAACGCCAATACTAGCAATAGCGCCGAGCAAATCACTAATGTCATG
>JAGRNM010000384.1 GCA_020440745.1 Deltaproteobacteria bacterium | reverse complement strand
AGTACTGGACAAGGCGGTAGATCTCGCCCTTGGAAACGGGCACGTCGACCGCTTTGGCGAGCCTGGCCAGACCCGGGTTCTGCGGGTGTGTGGTGTGGAGGGTGCCGAGGTTCGGGGAGGCGACGAGGGCCTTAGCGAGGGCGTGCTCGCGGCCGCCGCCACCGACGAGGAGGACGTTGATTTTGTGTGTTTCGGTCACGCGGCGATGGTAGGACGGGGCGGGGATGAATAGGAGCCGGGTTGACGGAGAAGTTGGCGAGGCCTAGTGTCCTCTCCTGATTGCGGGGTAGAGCAGTCTGGTAGCTCGTCGGGCTCATAACCCGGAGGTCGTTGGTTCAAATCCAGCCCCCGCTATTTATTCTGGCGTCTGTCAGCGGTCTGGCCCCATATGGGGCCAGATGTCGTTTTGGGAACAATCCCCGGCGGGTGTACATCTCGTCGATGGCTTGGCCGCAGTCTTCATTCCCGTTCTTCAAGAGCGTGGCTGTCTGACTCCCACCCGCTTCAGAAGTGTTTGAAGCACGGCTCGCCACCCTGGCCACTCGCGCACCAAGAGGCCGAGGCGCGCCGGTGGCCGACGAGAAGGTCGGAGGGTCGCAACTTCTCCACAGAACAGGCCTTAGCGTGCATGTTCACTCATGCCGACCTGGTAGACTACCAGTCGC
>JAGRNM010000383.1 GCA_020440745.1 Deltaproteobacteria bacterium | reverse complement strand
AACTGCCGAACCATGAACAGCTGGGCCCATGAGTTTGAGTACCTTTAAAAAATTAAGGTTTTTAAAATTAAAATTAAGTTTGGGCAAAAGACCGCGTTTGATCAGAGGAGGAATCTGAATCAAAAGCTGTAAAGAGCCGCCCACTAAGACTCCCCAAGCAATGGCAATAGCAGGCAAATCCCAAAATTTATTTCCCAAAAAAGTCGTCACAATAATACCAAGATTAAGCATCACCGGTGCCAAAGCCGGCATGGCAAAATGCTTTCTGGCATTTAAAATACCCATGGCCAAAGCGCTTAAAGATACTAAGGCTAAATAGGGAAAAGTAATCCTAGTAAGAGAGACAGTTAAGGCAAATTTTTCAGGATATTGACTAAAGCCTCTAGCCGTGACTTGCACAAAGTAACTTGCACCCACAATCCCTGCCAAAGTGAGCAAAGTCAAAAAAAGCATCAAGGCCGTCATGGTCACGCTAGCCAAAGTGCGGGCCTCTTCCTTGGACTCTTGAAACTTTTGAGTAAAAACCGGCACAAAGGATAAGGTTAAGTTACCTTCGGCCAAAAGACGCCTAAAAAGATTGGGAATACGAAAAGCCACATAAAAAGCATCCGCCGAAGCCTTAGCCCCCACCACATAGGCAATCACCGCGTCACGGGCTAAACCAAAAAAGCGACTTAAGAGTGTTAAAACACTCACCACAGAAGCATGACGGGCCAAACTATGACCGCTAGAATTATTTTGAGATACTGAAGATTTTTCCATGAATTTCTAAAAAGAGCCTTTATCCCCTCTTAAGCCAAGCAAGTGATTTTAGACAGAGTTTTTTAAAGCAAGTCTCTAAAAAAGCAAGTATTGACAGAAAAAGCACATTGGGCTAGACACCCG
>JAGRNM010000382.1 GCA_020440745.1 Deltaproteobacteria bacterium | reverse complement strand
TGGATAATCACCACCTTAACCTTAAATCTCTTCATCCTATTGGGCTCTAAACCTAGCCTGGCTATCGAAGGCTTAAAGCTAGCAAAAAGCGAAACAAGCATTTTAAATGGTCGACTCTCTCTAAAATTGCTCAAAGGCTTTAAAGAAAAAGAGTCTTTTAAGTCTTCTGCTTATGCAGAATTTGCCTGGGAAGAAGGCCCCAACCAAATTACTTTAGCTTTTCAAGAACAGCTAGTCCGTTTTCCTGAGAAGCATATAGAAGAAGAGCTCCTCAAAAAAGACCGTTGGCAAGGGCCCAAGCAAAACTTTGAAATTAAAAGCTGGCTTGAGCCTAAAGACTGGAAAATTTATCTAGTCAGCCCTCAAGAGACAGAAGAAAAAACCTGGGGAATCCCCTTTGGCTTAGAAATATTGGATGGCCAAAACCTCAACCTAGAGGTTCATGTTTTTATCCAATCCGATAGCCCTAAAAATTTCAAAAAACTAAGCAAAGCAATTAAAAAGTCTCTAGAAAGTCTTAAACCAGGCAAGGCTCTCAATCTTGGAGCCATAAAGGAAACTTTAGACTTAAAATTAATTGGTGAGAAGATTTTAGTGCAGATACCAAAAGATTTTTATCTAACGACCCTCCAAGACCAAAACCAGGACTATCAGCATTATATCATAGCTAGAATTCAAGACTTTAATCGTCCCGAAAAAGCTAGTATCAAACTAACAGTCCACAGCAGAAAAGAAATTGAATACGACCCAAGCTATGGAAGTAAAAAAATTAAAAAGAAGCTTTTTAGACAAGATCAAGTTTGGTGGGCCTCTAAAGAGCCTAATAGTTATTTTTCACAAACCCGTTATCCTAATTTTTCTAAAAACAAAACAACTTGGCCCCATTTTCACTTAAGTATCAATGCCAAAAACGAATCCGACTTTAAAAAATTAGAAGAAATAATAAAATCCATGGTGCTTTTAAAAAATTAAAAAGCTCAAAACTTAAACTTTTTCCTTAGGCTTTAAAGCTTCCCTCCTTATTGCTTAGCAAGGCATAAACCGGG
>JAGRNM010000381.1 GCA_020440745.1 Deltaproteobacteria bacterium | reverse complement strand
GTATCATCTAAGTAATTTTTTTTTTTTTTTTCAAAGTCTTCAAAATATTAAAAATAAAATTTTAAAGACTCATTAAAGGAGAACCATGATGGATTTTAACCAGTCTCACCAAAAAATACTTGAGCTAAAAGAAGAGTTAAAAAAAGCGGTAGTCGGGCAAGAAGAAGTTTTAGACCAAGTTTTAGTAGGTCTTTTATCCAGCGGTCATGTTCTTTTAGAAGGCGTCCCCGGACTTGGAAAAACTCTCATTGTGCGGGCTTTAGCTAAGACTTTTGGAGGAGAGTTTTCTAGAGTGCAATTTACCCCTGATTTAATGCCTAGTGATATTTTAGGTCATCTCTTTTTTGATAAAAACTCCAGCCAATTTCATTTGAAAAAAGGCCCTGCCTTTACCAACTTACTCTTAGCCGATGAGATTAATCGTTCTCCAGCTAAAACCCAGGCAGCTCTTTTAGAAGTCATGCAAGAGAGACAAATTACTCTAGAAGGTAAAAGCTATCCTAGTCTTAGACCCTTTATGGTATTAGCCACACAAAACCCCTTAGAACAAGAAGGCACTTATGCTCTACCTGAAGCCGAACTAGATCGTTTTTTGATTAAAATTAATTTAAGTTATCCCAGCCTAGAAGAAGAATTAACCATTAGTAAAAAATTGACCCAAGACCGTCTTTTACAAGGCTTTGCTATTGAGGATCTCAAACAAGTCTTAAGCCCGGATGAAGTCATAGAACTTCAAAACCAAACAAGCCTTATTAAAGTAGATGACCAAGTCTTGGATTATGCCATAAGATTGGTGCGCCAAACTAGAGAACACCCTGGGCTTAACTACGGAGCCAGTGTCCGAGCTAGTCTTAGTTTGATCCAAAGCGCCAAAGCTCTGGCTCTAATCCGAGGACAAGCTTTTGTCAGTCCCGACGAAATCAAAAGTATGGCCTTAAGTGTTTTGAGCCATCGTCTAGGACTAAGCGCGGAATTAGAAATCGAAGGTCTTAACGTCGGGGATGTACTTAAAGAAATCATTAATCAAGTGGAGGCGCCACGTCAGTGAAGTTAAAAAGGCTTCATCCTGATAAGTTTTTTTTGGGTTTTTTAAGCCTATTA
>JAGRNM010000380.1 GCA_020440745.1 Deltaproteobacteria bacterium | reverse complement strand
AAGCTTGCCTAGGTTTTCTAGCTTAAAGCTTTGTAGGTCTTCGATTTTGATATCTTTGAGTCTTTCATAAAAAAACTCCACAATGCGATTGAAGACTTCTTCGTCTTCGTTTTGTGCAATAAATCCCATGTCCTTCATGCTTTGACTTAAGAGCTCGGTATCTCTTTTAAGGACGCCTTTCATAAATTGGGCCATGCCTTGACGCATTTCTGCGCTCACTTGACTGACGGCTCCTAGGTCGAGGAGAACCAGTCTAAAGTTTTGAGGAGATTCGCCAGCTTGGCTTTGGATTAAGAAGTTTCCTGGGTGGGGATCGGCATGATAGAAGCCATCTACAAAGATTTGTTGGCAATAAATTTCGACTAAAAGTTTAGCGACTTCTTTGGGGTCGATGCGATGTTCTTCTAGGCTTTTTAAATCCCTGATTTTAAAGCCATGAATGTATTCTAAAGTAAGAATACGACTAGTGGATAGGTCTGGATAGCTTTTAGGTAGTAGTATTTGAGAAAACTGACTTAGGTTTTTTCTTAGGATTTCTAGGTTCTTAGCTTCGATTTTAAAGTCAAGTTCTTGTAGAACCACTTCTTTAATTTCTTCAAAACTTCTCTTAAGTCCGTAATTGGGAAAGGCCCAATTAAGTAGATTAAAAATACGCCTTAAGATTCTTAAGTCTAAGGCTACTAAGGTCTCTATGCCTGGGTGGCGGATTTTGATTGCTAGTTCTTCCCCTTGGTGCGAGCGGGCTCGGTGGACTTGTCCTAGGGAGGCGCTTGCCAAGACCTCTTCTTCAAAAGAGGCAAAAAGTTCAGAAAGGGGTTTTTTTAGTTCCGATTCAATTCTTTCTTGAATATCCTTAAAAGGAGAAGGAGGAGTGGAGTCTTGCAGTCCTTGAAGCTCTTGAGTAATAGCTTCGGGTAAGAACTGAGTCATAATACTCAGCATTTGGCCCACTTTAATAAAGAGGCCTTTAAGGCTTAAGACCATTTGACGGATTTCTTGGGCGGTTTTTTGATGGGCTTGGAGACTTTTTTCGGCCCGTCTGGTTTTGCTAGAAAATTTAAGGCGAAAAGCTAAAAAAAGATAACGCCACAAAATTTTTAGCGTACTGATATAGGCTTTAAAAAAACGGGCTTTG
>JAGRNM010000037.1 GCA_020440745.1 Deltaproteobacteria bacterium | reverse complement strand
TAAAAAGTCAGGATCCTTGACGGCTTGAGTTCCCACTACTACTCTTTGTATACCTGATTTAAAGTAAGTCTCGGCCATGTCTAAGCTGCGGATTCCGCCTCCAATTTGGATCTTGAGGGAGGTTTTTTTGGCTAGGTTTTGGATTAAGTCTTGGTTGACGGGTTTGCCAGCTTTGGCAGCATCTAGATCCACGACATGGAGCCAGGAGCAGCCTGCTTTTTCAAATATTTTGGCTTGTTCTAAAGGGTTTTGGGCGTATTCGGTGACTTGGTTGTAATCACCTTGAGTCAAGCGCACCACTTTGCCTTCTTTAAGGTCAATGGCGGGAAAAATAATCATGAAATCTCCTTTTTGGTTTTTTCTAGTCCAAGATGGCTTGAGGGTCAATTTTTGGGGGTGTTTTCTTGTAGAAAACACCCTTAAAAAATTAAATCAGCACCTTTTTTGTAAGAGAGACGAAAAGATCTTTAAAGTCTATTAACTGATTTTTTGACCAAGGTTCTTCCCCCATGTTTGTTTTATCAAGCCCCAAGGCAGAGGCGCAGCCTTATAATCGTCCAGAAAGCCCCTATGGCCAGTTTGGTCTAGTGCCAGGAGCGACTCTGCAGTTTGGAGTCCATCCTTCTTATTTTTCTAGTGCGGGCCGCTTGCATGCTGATCTTTTTGTAGGGGGAGGTCTTCAGGTTGATGCTTCTTGGGTTTTTGATGCCCAACTGAGCTTAAGATTTTTTAGACAAATGTGGGCGCCTTCTTTGACTCCTGGCCCCATGACTCAAGGCTTGCCTAGAGTAGGTAATAGTTTTGGTGCTTCTGCTCGTTTTTTTATGGGACATTTGTTGGGTAATCGCCTGCAACTAGGTCCGGAGCTAGCCATCAGTTTGGGGCTTTATCCCAGTGTGCCCAGTCAAACACGAGAGGGTCGTTTTGGTGGAGAATGGGTCTTATTAAGTGGTGGGGTGGGCTTAAGGACTTTTCTTTCAGGAGAGTTTTTTGTGCCCACTTCTGTGATTTGTGGAGCTTACTATCACTTTGGTCATCGCGGTCCCGAGGCTGTGGATGGTTTTTGTGAAATCCGAAGCGGTCTAGGCCTTAGTTTTTAAGGCAGAGACACGACTAAGCCCAGATCGCTTAAGGTATCTAATTTTTTAAATCCCGTTGCGGGTAGATTGTCAAAACGTAAACGAAAGCCTAGGGCTAAAGAAAGTACTTTATTGAGTTTTACTTTAAGCTCCGTGTCGCTATGGATACGAAAGTCTTGATAATCATTAAAAGACTCTAAAAACTCTGTGCCATGGCTTAGGCTGAGATAATCCTTAAGGTGGTGTTGGTACTGATAGCCCAGAAAGGCCGAGTGAATTTGACGGCTGGGATCGGGTTCTATTTGGTTTTCGTAAGTATAATTATAACCCCCGGAAAGCTGAAAAAGTATCTTAGGGCGGCGAATCAAATAATGACTTAAGCCCACAAAGCCTTGTAGGGCAAGGTCCGTGCCTTTAATCTCGTCCGTATATCCCCCGGTGCCCCCAAAGACCGTGGTGTATCGACTAAAAAAATAATCCAAACGATAATTGCCATAAATATAATGAGCTAGCGTACCGGTGGGACCTCCATTGGTGGTAGAGCTGACCCGATTAAAGAAGGCGCCTAATTCCCACTGATTTTGCCAGCGTTTGATGCGCCAAAGGGTTTCACTAGTACCGGAGAGGCTTAAGGACTGGGTATTGCCGGTGGCAAAGATAAGGCCCAATTGTGTACTGTGTTCTAAGTGATTTTTATTCAAGTCTAGTGAGTTTTCAAAGCTAGCTTCGTTAGGACGGCCGGATTCTAATTGATCAGAAGCTTGGGCGCGTAGGCTTAAAGGGGCTGTCAATAAAAGGAAAACTATTAAGATTTTTGTGCTATTTTTCATGAAAAAAGGCTTTTAAGGGATGGAAAAATTAGACGCAAGGCTTTGTCGTGCTTTCAAAAAAAATGTAAGATTTTTGGCAACTGATTTTAAATGAAGGCGATAAGTCTCTAATAGAGAGATGCCGGTAGGATTTTCCTCTTTTTGTCTTTTAAGCTTTTCCGGGGATCTTTAACTTTAAAATTATTATTATTTTTAGATAGGTTATGCCATGAGTAATACGATTGGAACATTGGGTACTTCTTATTTCAATTCGTCTTCAGTTCTAGGTTTAGAGTCTCATCAGAGTAGGGAGCTTGAGGGCCAGGGCTTAGCAGTAGGAGGCTATATAAGAGGACAGGTAGCATCCTTGGGCAATAGAGAAGGCTCTGGAGTTTTGAGTCTTTTTAAGCCAGGGCTTATTTTTGATGAGGAGCCTTGGTTAGGTTTTATTCCTAAGGATGCTAAGGGACCGGTTGCAGCTTTAGCGTCTCTTGCAAGTTTTATCATTCTTGCCTTGCTTACGGATAAAACCCCTCCTCCTGGAAGTAATAGTGGTGGGCAAGAAGGAACAAAAGGGTCCGACCAGGCTAAATCAGAACTCACTGATGTCGAAAGACGAAGTCTCTTAGCCAAGCCAGAGCTTTCCGAGGCAGAGGTAGAAAGAATCTTAAGTCTTCCTAAACCTGATGCTCCTTGTACTGACGGTAATTGGCAATGGGGATACACAGGCAAATCCAGCTTAGCAGGAGAAATTTTATTGTATGCCCATGTCCCTGTCTTGACAGCGGTGGCGGTGATTGCTTTGCCTATTGAGGTTTCTGCTTTGGCAATCAGTGGTGGTGGGGCCTTAGCTTTTGCCTCTTAATACTTTGTCGTTAGTTTTTCTTATTAGCTTTTTTAAGCCCAGTCTGTTTAGACAAGACTGGGCTTTTTTTATAAGAGTCTTAAGCTAATGCAAATTCAAAGACATAAAATTTATGGTCAAAGTTTAAGAGTTTTTACTTGGGGTTCTCCCAAAAAGCCTCCTATTTTTATGGTGCACGGTTGGTTGGATACGGGGGCTAGTTTTCATTTTTTGGCGGAGGTTTTAAAAAAAGATTTTTACTGCATTGCTCTAGACATGCGGGGTTATGGCAAGAGCAGTCATGCCAAGGATCCTTTGGGATATTTCTTTATGCAGTATGTGGCTGATCTTAAGGCTTTGATTGATGATTTTTTTCCCAAAAAAGATTTTTACTTGATGGGGCATAGTTTGGGGGGAGCGGTTACAAGTGTTTATGCAGCGGCTTTTCCTGAGCGTTTAAAAAAATTAATTAATTTAGAGGGCTTTGTTTTTCGTAAACATCCAGACCGTGGTCCGGAAAGACGTCTACGTCAGTGGATGGATAAGTTGGAGAAGGGTTTGAGTTTTCCCACCCATCCTAGTTTGGCAGCTTTTGCTGATCGGCTTTGTCAGCGTTATGTGCGTTTTGACAAAAAACGAGCTCTCTTTTTTGCCAAGCATCTCACCAAAAAAGTCCCAGGCGGTTATAAGATGGCCGCTGACCCTAGTCATCAAGTGCCCGAGCCTTATACTATTTTGCCTGAAGTTTATTATGATTATTGGAAGGCGATTAAGGTGCCTTGTCTTTTTGTAGTGGCAGAAGAAAGTGAAATGGGCACCTGGGCGGGGATTTCTTGGAAGGCTTTTATTAAAAAACAAGCCAAATATTTTCCGCCTAAGACCCAACTACTTTGGGTCCCTGACTGCGGCCATATGATTCCCCATGAGCAGCCAGAGTTTTTAGCGGAAAGGGTGTTGGAGTTTTTGAGGGGTGAATAATTTTCCTTGGATGTTTTATGCTTCGGGCTTGATTTCTACAGCTTTGTATCGTTGATTGTATGGCAAAAAAGGTTTTACTGCAGATATGATTTGAGAGACCGCTATCAGTATAGTCCAAATCAAGGTGAATTTCTTCCAGATAACCCATGCGGCAATACTAGTACTCGACGTTATGGCCAAAAATGCATTTATGGCTTTATCCATCGATTCGGAGCTAGAAGCGTAATGATGAAGAAAAAACACGTGAACGCGTGCTTCAACTAACATGTTCCAGTATCGTTCTTGATATACTGAATTCATTGATACCTTTTGTTTTTAAGCCTGACATAAATACCTTCCCCTTCAAATTCCAAGAGCTCCAGCCAAAAATATGCAGTTTTTATTATCAAAAACCTAATTATTTATCCTTAAATAAGCCCAAAACACCTTTTGAAGCTTTGGGCTTGAGATAAGTTTTTGGGTGAGTCGGTGATCGACTTTATTTAAATGGAGTTTTTAGTTTAAGTGGACAAAATTAGAAGCTTGCGCTTAAGAGGGCCTACGCAACTTGAAAATGAGTCCATTTTCCTCATTAATAATATAGCCAAATTTCAAAAATAGGAGCTTTCCCATGGAATACAAAGTCGATTTTGAAGATATTCAATTTACCCTTTTTGATTTTTTAAAAATCGGAGAGCTTAAAAATTTACCTTATTTTGAAGGTCAGTCACAGGAAATGTATCTTTCTGTCTTAGAAGAGGCTCTTAAGTTTGCTAAAAAGGAAATTGCTCCTCTTAATGAAAAAGGTGATCGTATTGGGGCCCAAGTCAAAGACGGTAAGGTCGTGATGCCCGAAGGATTTAAAGAGGTTTTGGCCAATTTTGCCGCTAATGGTTTTATGGGAGTGGATTTGGATCCCGCCTACGGAGGTATGGGGTTGCCCGCTTCTATTAATATTGCGGTTAGTGAGTTTGTGATGGGCGCTTGTGCTAGCTTTGCTTTCTTTCACTTGCTGACTCGCGGTGACTGCGCACTGTTGCAAGCTTTTGCCAGTGAAGAACAAAAAAAGCTCTATATCCCCAATATGCTTAATGGTCGATGGAATGGTACGATGTGCTTGACCGAGCCCCAAGCTGGTTCAGCAGTGGGAGATCTTACTACCGTAGCTAAGCCCAATGGAGATGGTACCTATCAGATCCATGGGACTAAGATCTTTATTACTTGTGGCAATCACGACCTTACCGAAAATGTGATCCACTTAGTCTTAGCTAGGGTGGAAGGCGATGCCCCAGGCACTAAAGGTATTAGTCTTTTTATTGTACCAGAAAAACGCGTTAGCCCTGATGGTAGTTTGGGAGAAGATAACGATGTCAAGTTAGTGTCTATCGAACATAAGATGGGTATTAAAGCTTCTCCTACTTGTCTTTTACAATTTGGTGATAACGGCAAATGCCAAGGATATTTAGTGGGTGAGCAGTCCCGTGGTATGGTTTATATGTTTCAACTGATGAATGAAGCCCGAGTCGCCGTAGGTCAACAAGGGGTGGCCTTGGCGGGCCCAGCTTATGAGTATGCCTTGGGTTATGCTAAAGAACGTACTCAAGGTGGCAAGACTTTGATTGTTAATTATCCTGATGTCAGGCGTATGTTGATGACCCAAAAGGCTTATGTCGAAGCCCTGCGTGCCCTTGTTTTTGAAGGAGCTAGTTGTGTGGATTATGCTTGGCATCATTCTGAAGAAGCGGTGCGAGAAGAATACGAAGCTTATGCCGGGATCTTGACTCCCGTCGTTAAGGCCTTTGGTAGTGATATGGGTTTTAGATCTACTGAATTAGCCATCCAAACTTATGGCGGTTATGGTTTTATTCAAGACTATCCTGTAGAACAATATATGAGGGATCTTAAGATCGCCAGCCTGTACGAAGGAACCAATGGTATCCAAGCTATGGATTTAATTGGTCGTAAGTTTCTTAGAGATGGTGGTAAAAATCTTACCCTTTATGGAAAACGCTTAAGCACACAACTGCAAGAAGTTTTAGAAGAGGATAGCTTAAAGCCTTTGGCTCAAAAAATATTAAACCATTTGCAGAGTTTTCAAAAAGCCGCTGAAGCGGTGGCTGCTCAGGCGATGGAAAACCAACATTCCATTGGGCTTAATGCGACACCTTTTTTAAGAGCTTTGGGCGATATTGTTTGCGCTCAACTTTTAGTGAGACGTGCTAAAGTGGCTTTAGAACAAATCGATTCTGCTCCTACTGAAGAACGAAAGAAGTTTCTACAAAGTAAGATAGAAGTGGCTCGTTTTTATGTGGAGCAACTTTTACCTGAGGCAGACCTTAATATAGCTCGTATTCTGTCTAAGGATACTTCAGCAATGGCTGATGTGCTTTAAACTTGGTCTTGCTCTTTAGTATTTTTTGCCAAGACATAAAAAATAAAACAGCTGCCTTGTCCTTCTTGACTAAGTACTTCAATTTGGCCGCCCATTTTTTCGACTAGGGCTTTAGCCAAGGCAAGTCCTAGGCCTGTGCCGCTGTATTTTCTGCTTTCTGAGCTATCCACTTGAGTAAAGGTTTTAAAAATTTCTTTAATTTTTTCTTCAGGGATACCAATGCCAGTATCTTCTACTTTGAAATAAAGTTTAAAGTAGTCTTGCGTATTTTTGGATGACAAAGTTTTTAAGAAACAATGAACCCTCACGTGGCCTTGGGAGGTAAATTTAATGGCATTACTCACTAGGTTGTTTAAAACTTGAGTTAGTTTAGTCTGATCCGTTTTTAAAAACTTAGGAACTTCTTTTTCTTGGCTAAAGCTTAATTCTATTCCTTTTTGTTTGGCTTCTTCTTCATAGGCTTTGAGAATTTTTTTTCCAGTCTCTTGGAGATCAAAGATTACTTCTTCTAAATCAGTCTGGCCTTGTTCTAATTTGCAATAATCTAAGATGCTATCAATTAGACTTAATAAGTTGCCGCTTGAGCTTCTTATGGTCTGCAAATAATCATCTTGTTCTTTATTAAGAGAAGTGTGTTCTAAAAGATCGGTCATGCCTAAAACTCCGTTAAGCGGGGTTCTGATTTCATGACTCATCACTGATAAAAATTCACTTTTAGCTAAACTTGCTGCTTCTGCTTTTTCTTTAGCAAGTTCTAGTTCTTTTAAATTTTCTTTTAGTTCTTTTTCGCGGCTTTTTAATTCTTGAGCTAGTTTTTCGCTAGCCTCCTTAGCTTGGAGAAATTCCATCCAGGCTTGATATTGTTGGCGAGAGTAAGAAAGTAAAAAAAGACAATAAACAAAAAACGGGATAGAAAGCGTCCACTTTAACTCTCCACCCCAGGCCAAAAGATAACAACCGCTTGTCACTAAGATACCCAGTAAATAAGCTACCAGTAGTTTGGGTTCTTTATAGGTAGAAAAACTAGCGCCACTGGCAAAACCTACACAAATAATACCCAACAAAACAGTCACAGGATGAAGTGGTCCGTGATAAAAAATACTAATACCTAAAAGGCCCGACCAAAAAATAGCACTAGAAAAGTTGGCAAGCATGCCAAGAGAGCGGCTTAGTTTGGTCCACCAAGGGATCTGGATTAAAAATAAACGGAGCCCGCTGATCAAAAGTACAATGCTTAAAGAAATAAAATTAAAGGCTTCAGGATTGCTTTTTCTTAAAGGGGAGAAAAAAACACCAAGATAGATCAATAAGTGACTTAAGACTGGGCTAAGAGAATTTTCAGGAAAATTTTTTTGGAAAATACGCACCTTAACCCCCACTTTTCCTTCCCGTGTCTTGTATTATAAAGGCATAATAATTAAGTCGGCAAGTAAAGCCTATTTTTTGTCTTTTTTAATCCAAAATGAGTAAAATCTTGGTTTTTTGTCCCCAAGTTATTCATTTTTTTACTTATTTGAGAAAAATTTTATTTTTTTTAAGCTTCTGATTTTATTCCTTAATTTTATTTATCTCCTTAAATTTCTTAATAAAGATAAAACCTTAGTTTCCTGGGGAGGGTCTATCTAGGTGTTCTAAAATCCTTTAGAATAAGGGGTGGGTCGTGGACCCAAAAGGGCGATGCTAGGTTTGATTGGCAAAGGCCCTTGAGACACCCTTAAAAAAGGATTTTTTGGTGACGGGTAAGGTTGACCAAAAAAAGCCGACGGAGCAGTCCGTCCAAACACTGGTAATCCAAGGTAGTGATACTAAATTTATGGATCCTAGTGTGGATAAGGCCTTGGGCTTAGGAGGAGAGGTCTATGCTGTTAGCCCCAGGGATCTTTCGGATAGTGTCAGTCACTATGCTTCCAATACTCAACGAGCTCTAAAAATCTTAATGAAGGGGATGGAGTCTAAGTCAAACTCCCATTACAATTTACTCACCTTTGCCCATGGGGCTACTAATCTGAGTATTGCTCTTAATAATAAAACCTTTTTAGATTTTTCTAAATTGGCAAAGGGTTTTTTGGGAGGTAGTCTTTTTTTGGCATCAGCTTCTTGTTATGCTGGAGGCAACTATAAACTCTTATTAGATCCTAAGTTTATACAGACCAACGCCATGTTTAGGGCTCAAGAAGGTCAGGTCAGTTATGGTCAGGATCTGTTTTATTCTTTCTTAACTTATTTTTCTCTTGCTGATCAAAGTTATGATTTTAATCAAGACCAAGTTAGACAAATTAATGAAGCCTATGCGTATGCCATCGATCAGGAAAAACAGGGTGATTTATTAGCAACCATGCCTATGCTTATTTATCAGCAAGCCATGGCCATGGATGGCACTCAGGATGATCAGGGTAGAAACTATCTAGGTCCTTTTCAAAGAAGAGATGAATCGGGAAAAGTCCAAAGCTTGCCTGTGCTTCATGCTTATAACTTAGAAGACTTAGAAAAAATCATAGAAACATTAAAGCCAGGGCAAAGCCTAGCGATTTGGTTAAGAACCAAGGGATCTCCTAAGGACGCTTTTTTAGAAAACTATTTTAAAGAAGCCCTGCATCAACCAGGTATGTTTAGGGCCGTTGAATTAGAATTAAGTTTTTTAGAAATGCAAAAGTTTGATCCTCAGTCCAATGGAGGTCAATGGGCAGCTCCTTTTTATTTGGTCAATGAATACGGGTTGGCAACTCGTCATGAAGATCTTAGTCCCCAAGGGCTAAGAAAAACCTACCTTGAGTCAGTCACGCTTGATCCTCAAGAAAGAATCAAAGTGGCTATCCAATACTTACACCAAGAGGGAACAAATTATTGGCAGGGGCTTCGTTGGATTTTAGAAGAGGCTGGAGAGGGAACTTGGGGTTATCTTAATCAAGAGGGAAAAAATCGCGTCTTTGGTTTTTCTAAGGATCAACTTGAGATATTAATCGAAGATATAGGGGATCATCGGGAACGACTTAATAATGTCTTGGATTATATTCATAATGTCTCTCCTCAGATGCTTTTGCCTTGTTTAATTGCCTTGGGCCAAGAGTCTTTAGTCTTAGAAACATGGCCTAAGCTTTTTGATGCAGAAGAAAAGGCCTCGTTTCATTTAAAAGCCTTGCTGGACTTAGAGAAAAAACCTCAGGACGAAAAAATCTATCAAGCTCTTTTAAATCCTTTGGTCGAACTAAGTCAACGTTCTGGACTTAAGACTAAACTTTTGGTTCAGGAGTTATTTTTTCAACTGGCGCTTCATTATCCATCGATAAAAAAAGAAATAGAAAAGGGTTCGGAAAATTCGGTTAGTGATTTGGGGAAAAGTCTTTTAAAAACTTCTACAAGTCAAAACGATAGAGACAAAGCGAGTGCTTGGCGTCTATTAAAAGACATA
>JAGRNM010000379.1 GCA_020440745.1 Deltaproteobacteria bacterium | reverse complement strand
GATCTTCTTGCCCTTGGGGAGTCTCCATAGCTTTTTTTAAAGAGATTAAAAAATCACTCAAGGCTAGGGCTGCAACCTTGCCTCCTTGATAGAGGTTTAATTGTTTTTTTTCTAAAGCTTCTCCTTCTAAAACTAGTAAGCTTTGACAGTGTTGTAGTTGTTCTTGGTATTCAAGGCTTAAACGTTCTATGGCTAGTTGGCTTATAGGGTTTTCTAGAGCCTGTTGTCGCAGGGTCCAGTCCATGGATTTTTCAAAGTCACTTTCATTCCAAGAGTCAGAAAACTGGTTTAGGCTTTCATTAAGTTTGTGATAAATTTCTGGTCTTTCTGGATCTAGTTCTTGACTGGCCTGATATTTTTTAAGGGCTTTTTTAAAGTCTCCCTTAGAAAAAAGCTGGTCACCTTGGGCTTCTAGTTTTTTAGCTTTTTTTTGAGGATTTTTAGAAAATAACATTGCTAGGCTTTCTTGCTTATTAAATTTTGTTTAAGTTTAATTGGGTAATGCTCCTGGACGTATTTTTTTAAAAGTTTTGCCTTATTTTCTTTGGGTTCGTCTAGTACCCTTTTCATTAAGGACTGAATGATTTTTCCTAATAGTTGACCTTCTTTATAACCCATTTTAATTAGATCTTGTCCATTAAGTTGTAAGTCTCGGAGACTAAAGGGTGGTTTTTTGTCTATTTCTGTTTGAATTTTTTTTCTTAAGGCTAAACTTTCTTTAATTTGTTTAGGGCAGTTTTGAGCTTTGCTGTCAGCAATCTTTAAGTCTATTAATTTAAAAATTAAATCTTGTCCTATACGATAGATAAAATGACGGAGAACTTTTTCTGAGTCTTGGCTTGTGTTGGGAAAGGGATAATTTTCGATTAGTTTTAAAATATTATCTTCTTTGATGCCTAGCATGCTGGCTTTGTATTTTTTGAGCCAGAGTTTGGCTAAGTGGGCGGCCGTTTTTTGAAGGTCTTTGAGTGGAGTCTGGGATCCTTGAGGCTTAACTTTGCCAGCATGATGGAATAAACTGGTAAAGAGTAGTTCTAGATCGCCTTTTTGCTTTAAGTCTGGTGAGGAAGTTAAGATATCTAAAACTGCCATGTGGTGGTCAAAGAGATTGGTTTTTTTGGGTGTTTTGAGTGAAACTTTTAGAGT
>JAGRNM010000378.1 GCA_020440745.1 Deltaproteobacteria bacterium | reverse complement strand
CTAGGTCTAATTTGCTTTCAAGTTTATTTTAGTGATTATAAAATCCTCCATGTCTTCCGCTACTACCAAAACATTCCACGGTTTTTTAGCTTTGGATAAAGCCTTAAAGATAAGTTCTCATCAGGCCCTAAGTGTCTTTAAAAGAAAACTACCCAAAATTAAAATTGGACATACAGGCACCTTAGACCCTTTGGCGACAGGGCTTTTAGTGGTGGCGGTTGGAGAAGCAACTAAGTTAATTTCTTATTTATCAGAAAAAGAAAAAGTCTACCAGGCTCAGGCAAGCTTAGGTACTTCAACTACAACTGATGATAGCGAAGGAGAAGTTTTAGAATCTCGTTCTTTTTCTCCTCTTGAAAAAAAGAACTTACAAAAGGCTCTAGAAAGTTTTTTGGGGAAAAGTTTGCAAATCCCACCATTATATTCTGCTATTAAATCAAAGGGAAGAGCACTCTACCATTATGCTAGGGCTGGAAAAGCAGTAAAAGTTTCACCAAGAGAAATAGAAATTTTTAAAATAAAACTCTTAGATTTTAAAGGAGCAAAGATCGACTTTGAAGTCACTTGTTCTAGGGGGACTTATATTAGGGCTCTTGTTAGAGATCTTGGAGAGCGTTTAGGTACCTTGGCTCATTTAAGTGCTTTAAGAAGAATCAGCAGTGGACAATTTTCCTTAGATCAAGCTTGGACTGGAGAAGCTTTTGAGAAGCATGAAGTAGAAGATTGGCCTTGGATTCCTATGGAGCAATCCTTGGACTTACCTCAATTTTCCTTGGACTCTTCTGAGGATTGTGAGAGGTTGAAACAGGGCGTTAGAGTAGAAGCTTTGCAGTCTAAGTTGAAAGCTTTAAAAAAAGGGGATGAGTTTGCCATCACCGACGGAGTTTTATTAAGAGCTATTGGTAGCTTTGAAGAACCTCTTTTTAGACTTAAGCGTGTGTTAAGGAGAGAACCATGAGCAATATTTTTAAAAAGATTATTGACCGTCAAATTCCGGCTGAGATTCTCTATGAGGACGAGTGGTGCTTGTGTTTTAAAGATGTTAACCCTCAGGCTCCGGTTCATTTATTAATGATTCCTAAAAAAGAAATTTCTAGTATCGATGCCTGTGATCAAGACGATAGGTCCTTATTGGGTCATTTATTGATCA
>JAGRNM010000377.1 GCA_020440745.1 Deltaproteobacteria bacterium | reverse complement strand
AGGGCAGTGCAGATCTTATCACTTAGTTCCATTAGTTTTGGATCTTTGTATCCAAAGAGGTACAAAATAATTCTGCCCACTGGATTGGCTGAGTGACGACAATAAAAGAGTAGTTCCTCAAAGTCTTGGTGGCGTTTTTTGGTAACGTCCATTTTAAAAGCAGTGATTAAATCTATAAAGAGTTGTTCGGGAATTTGGTATTGTTTGATGGTTTCTCTTAAAGCTAAAAAAACAGGGTGGGAAATTCTTGTTTTTAGACTTTTTTCTAAAAGACTCTCCCAAGCTTCTAGGGCTGGAATTCTTTCATGTTCGGGAAAATCTTCATCGGCAATATCGTCGGCCCGTCTAGCAAAGGCATAAATAGCAGAGACAAAGGGACGACTTGTTTTGGGCAAAAGTATGCTGGCGACAGGGAAGTTTTCGTAGTGGCTTTTGGTTAAGCGGATGCAATAGGCAAAGGCTTGTTCAAGGCTCCAGTTTTTCTTTTGTAGTGCTTCGTCGATTAAATAGGGGGCAGAATGGATGGAATGACTTTCTAACATGATTTAATTTTGTCTTATCTGGGCTTCAATGACTGTGTTTGCTTTTATTTGTAGGTTTAAGTTTTTTTGAAGCTCTCTTGTTTTAAGCATGGCTAGCCCTAAGTTTGCTTCTTTGCTTAGCCCTATCGAGCTTAATGTGCCTAGTTTTTTTTCGCCTTGAAAGACTTCTAGGGGAAGGTTTTTTTCAGGGGCTTGGTTTAGTTTTAATAAGTAGATTTTTTGTTGGACGCGTCCTTGGCTTTCGATTCTGGCCGTGGTTTCTTGCCCTAGATAGCAACCCTTATTAAAACTAACGTGACTTTTGTCTAAGCCGGTTTCAGCCGGAAAATTTTCTTCATTAAAGTCTTGTCCTTGTTTGGGATAGATTAAACTGATTCTTAGACTCTCCCACTCTTGAGAGCTAATTTCTTTGGCTTGGTTTTTTTTAATAAAGGCTTGTAGGTTTTGTTCGGGCACAAGGTATTGCCAGCCCAGGGGGTGTTTTAGTTGATAGTGTTCTGGCTGATTTTCTAAAGAAGGCCAGTTTGGGTTTAATCCTATTAAAATTTTTTGAGGGCTTAAGTCTTTCCAGGTGCTTTGACTAAAGTTTAGATAAAGATCTAGATGGGCTTTGACTTTTTGGCCATAACCTAAGGGAAATAA
>JAGRNM010000376.1 GCA_020440745.1 Deltaproteobacteria bacterium | reverse complement strand
ATGGAACCAAGAACTCAAGGAACTAAGCCCTTTAATTAAAAACACTTGGTCTACTAAAAAATTTATAAAAAAAATATCCCGCTTCGAAGCCCAATATTACCGTTGCTCTCTACAATTTGAAATAGACCAAGAAGTCATCCCTGTAGGCATGAAAGAAAACGTCTTACTAATCAGCGATCCCAAAAAAGAACTTAAAGAACTAAACTTTTTACACTTAAGCCTCCAAAGCCCCAGCGAAAATCAAGAGCCAAGCCAAAAACGTTTTTTAAACGTGAGTTATATCTTAGAAAAAGACAAACTTTTTGAAAACAAGACAAGCTTTTTAAAACGTCATCATGATATCGAAAAAAAGCTCCACGACCTTATCCCTTTTTCTAAGGGTTCTTTAAAACTTCGTTTTCCTCTAGAAGAAGATCACAATTCTCAAAGTAGCGGCCTACTCTTTCCTACAGAAATGCCAGACTTTGAACTTTTTAGACAAAAAGCCTTAAAACAAACCGTCTATGCCATGGAGGTAGAAAATTTTGCCGAGCTTTTTCCACTTAATTTAAAAACCCCTTACAAAAACCTCTATCTAACCAGTCCAGAAATCCTAAGTGTCTTAGGAAGTGAAGGGAAATTTTTGCTAGCTTTAAAAACCATTGAAGTTATTTGGAAACAATTTGAAACCAAAAAGAAACAAGCCACCAAACAAAGACGCATTTATTAATTAATCATTGATAGAAAGAAAAAACATGACACCTATTGTTTGCTTAGACCTAGAAGGCGTACTTATTCCTGAAATCTGGATTAACTTTGCCGAAAAAGTAAGCCTAGACGCTCTAAAACTAACCACCCGAGACATCCCAGACTATGACAAACTCATGACCCACCGTCTCAAGATTTTAAAAGAAAACAACTTTAAGATCCAAGACATCCAAGAAGTCATCGCCACCTTAAAACCCTTACCCGGCGCCAAAGAATTTTTGGATCAATTAAGAAATCAATACCAAGTCATTATTTTATCCGACACATTTTATGAATTTGGCATGCCTATGATGAAACAACTAGGCTACCCTACTCTTTTTTGTCACCAGCTAGAAATTAATAAAGCCGGTGAAATCACCCATTACCGTCTGCGCATGCCCGATCAAAAAAGAGAAGCCGTCAAACGACTTAAAGAAATCAACTTTAAAGTCATTGCCGCCGGTGATTCTTACAATGATACCAGCATG
>JAGRNM010000375.1 GCA_020440745.1 Deltaproteobacteria bacterium | reverse complement strand
TATGATGTTCGCAAAGACTATAAATAAAAATATCCTTCACTAAAATCATTTCATTATAGTCTTCGGTAAACTTAGCCTCCCCCACCACTTTTTTAGGATCCATCTCATAGCCTTGAGTCAAAAATTTCAAGGACTTGGCTACCCGATGGGGGGTTTTTTGCAAACCTTCTCGCTCAGGGTCTTCCCCCAAGGCACTTAATAAATCTTTAATAATATTTTCCATGGATTTCCTTTGCTTTCCAAGCGGTTTAAAATAATACACTAGGCAGAAACCATTGAACCAAGAATTGTCAAACAAAATTGAGAACAAAAGATGACCCAAAAACACCCTAGTACTTTAAAAAAAATTCAAAACTACGGTCCTGATGTGCGTAATTTTAGCTTTGAATTTGAAGCCGGCAAGCGCTTTGACTTTGAGCCTGGCCAATTTGTGATGGTAGAAGTCGCCGACAAAGAAGGTAAAGTCAAGAAGAAGCCCTATTCTATTGCTAGCCCCCCCTATCTAAAGGACACGATCGAACTCTGTATTAAAAAAGTAGAAGGAGGCCTGGTCAGTAATTGGTTTTTTACTCTACAAGAAGGAGCCTTAGTGGAATTTTTGGGACCTAAAGGAGCCTTCCAGCTTAAAAGGCCTTTAGCAGAACACTTAATTTTTGTAGCGACAGGAACAGGCATCGCGCCTTTGCGTTCCCAATTTTTACAATTACTTCACGAAGGTCATTCAGGAAAAATCAGCTTGGTCTTTGGCAATCGTTACGAAGATCAGATTCCTTTTCACCAAGACTTATTAGACCTAGCCAAACAATATCCTAACTTTGAATATCTTCCTATTCTAAGCCGGCCCAAAAATTGGTCAGGCCCACAAGGCTATGTACAAGACTTAATTAAAACGCACTTTGCCGATCCCTCTGGCAAGACAGTATATATTTGTGGTCTTGTCCCTATGGTCAACGACCTCAAGGCTTGTTTAGAAAGTTTAGGCTACAAAAAAGAAGCTATTCTTTTTGAAAAATGGACTTAAACTCTTTTAAAACCATGGGCTCTTTTTCTTGCTCCATCATAGTTATTAAAAAAGGCTTAGACTCCTTACCCAAAAGTCGATTGTAAGCCCATACTCCATGGGCACGAACCAAAGGAGAGGGATCTTTTAATTTTTTTTCTATCCATGGCGCCAGTTCTTTTCGGCCCGAATTACCCGCCGCAATCAAAACATTAC
>JAGRNM010000374.1 GCA_020440745.1 Deltaproteobacteria bacterium | reverse complement strand
CCTGTATTAACAGCCCCAGTGCCTCCGCTGCCCATAGCAAAACCTGAGTGCGCTATTTGGCTTTGGATGTGATGCATCATATGCACCGCTTGTTGAAAATTCATGGGGATTAGTTTGGTGGTTGATTGATTAATTACTTGCATCATTTTATTTCTCCTTTTTTTCCCTTGATGGGTGTTTTTATAAGATTAAATTTTTTTTACCCTACCGTCTCCCCCTCGCTCTCAAAGAGAGCGAGGGGAGATCGGTTACAGGGGTTTGTCCAGGCATATGGTTATTATGGTTTTTATGTTTTAAGACCCTTAGGTCCTAAATCTTTAAAGCTTGTCTTACTGGTGTAAAATCCAAGAGCTGATCAGACAGGCTGCACCAAAGACCGACCCGCTTAGGCCTAAGAGCATCCATCGGCCGGTGGCTAAGTTTGGGGTAGATTTTTCGGAGCAAGCAAAAACCCAGCTTTGTACTTGGGACTTAGCTTGATTCCATTTTTTGCTAATCGTCTGTAGATTTTCTTGTAAGTTTAAGCGGCTTAAAAATCCCTGAAACACAGGTTTATTTAAGTCTTGGCTAGGAATACTATTGTTTGTGCTACTGATAGCATTAACTTCCCCTTGACTCTTGATTTCTAAGGCTTGGCTTAAATCTTTTTCTAGGCTGTTTTTTTGGAGGGCCTTTTCTAAACCTTGTTGAAGGTCAGCTTCGGATAAATTATTTTTCAGCCCGTGAGCTATCTTAGCTCCTAATTGTAGCAGCATCTGTCCTTGTCTTCCTAAAGAACGAGCTACTTGGTCTTGTGGTAAATTAATTTGCGAAAGACTATTTAAAAGCAATTGAATTTGAGGTTGGCTGCTTAACTTAACAAAGTCAAAAGAGCCTCCTTGGATCAAGCTTTGGCCACAGATTTCTTGGGGGCCAGCTTGTAAAAAACTAAAAGTAAGGTTGTTGGTATTGAGTGCTAGAGCTTGCATCTTTAGATCCTCCCTAAAAGTGTAAATTGTTTTTGAACTTGGCGAACTTGATAATCGAGACCAAAAAATCTTTTTCTTTCAATAAGTCGGCTGATGTTTTGTCGTAGGTCCTTGACCTTTTCTTGAAGTATTTCGCGTTCTCGTCTTAGTTGTCGGGGTTTCATGATCTTAACCTCACGTTAAATGTTGTTCTTGCTCTCCTTAATTGCGAAGAGGATGCCAAAGATCCCTTGCTCTTTATTTATTTTTTAAGTGTTTGAAATTAATTGTT
>JAGRNM010000373.1 GCA_020440745.1 Deltaproteobacteria bacterium | reverse complement strand
ATGGGCTTTGGTCACCGAGTCTACCGCACTGAGGATCCTCGCGCTACCCACTTAAGAAAAATGAGCGAAGCCGCTTGCCGCGCCACAGGTAATTTACATTTTTTTTAAATATCTAAAAAAATCGAAGACTTTATGATTAAGGAAAAAGGCATTAATGCCAACGTGGATTTTTATTCTGCCACTTTGTATTATGTTTTATGTATTTTCACAGATCTTTTTACCTTACTTTTTGCCATGAGTCGCATGGCAGGATGGGGAGCCCATGTTTTAGAACAGCAAAGCGACAATCGGCTCATCCGACCTCGTGCCAAATATATTGGACCTCGAGACTTAGTTTATCAACCTATTGAAAAGCGTAACTAAAATTCTCTAAGCCTGATTAATTCATTCTTCCTAAAAAGATTATTGATTACCTTCTTTAATAAACCAGTCGCCTGATTTATTTAATAGTCAGCTTCAATCATGGTAGAGGCTACAAAAAGACGGGTTTTTTGAAAACGCCCCTCGAGGACCAGCTTATTAGAACCCTTCTTAAGGTACTTGGCTAAATCGTAAAGATTAAAATAAACCTTTAAGTCAGAGATGTTATTTTTATTATAGTCGCCCTTTCTAGGATTTCTAGCATTAGCTAAAACGGCTTTGGGCAGACGTTTTCCATTAACCTCCACTAAAGCTACCGTCTCTGGCACTAAATCATCGATGATAAAGGGAGGGGCAATCTCTAATATGGCCTCCACCTTTGCCTTAGTGTTTTTATAAGACTTGCGATCTAAGCGAAGTTCTAAACGACGATCTTCAAACTTAACCGTACCAAAGACTTTATCTTGTTTAGAGGATTTATTTTTCCGATAAACGATTTTAGCTGTCTTGGCTAGTTTGCCTTGGTAGACTTGTCCCACAGCTACTAAGGCTTGCTCTTCTTTTCCTTTAATCTCAATCAAGCCTTGTAAGGGGTGACTGTTGCCATAAACGTCCTCAATACTTTTAAGACGCAAGGTCAAAAGACCACCAGAGTTACTTTCCTCTACTTTTTCTACCACCGCCCAGCCGGGAGCTCCTTCTGGGATCAAACCTTGGCGACCACCACCTACTTTTTTGGCAGCACGGATCAAAATCTTATCACCTTTTTGATTAATACCACTACTCAAAGCCTGAGCAATTCTTACAGAAACTTGAGTGCCTTTTCTTAATTGAGGAGGACCGCTGGGTTTGGGGGCGGGTTCAGGCTCAATTTGTCCCCCAATGGAAATAACCTGAACCTCATCTTCT
>JAGRNM010000372.1 GCA_020440745.1 Deltaproteobacteria bacterium | reverse complement strand
ACATTGCCCCCCAACTAAGCGAAGACAAACAAAGTGTAGAATTACGTTTTCAAGTACCCAACCCTGAGCTTCGTATCAAAGGAGGCATGTTAGGAGAGGTACAAATCCCCCGCAGCCAAGGCACCTATGAAGCGGTCATGGCTCCCCGCAGCGCCTTACTCTTAGAGGACGGCAAAGCTTATGTCTACCGCGTCAATGGACAAGTAGCAGAAAAAACCTCTGTCAAATTAGGTGCTAGTCTCAATGGGCTAGTCGAGGTCAAAGGCTTAGGCGCTGATGATCAAATTGTCTTAGAAGGGCTAGGCGATCTTAGTCAGGAAAGAGAATTTATCCGCATCCGTCCCAACAGCCAAGGAAGCTCCTCTTAAAAAAACAAAACCTCGTCTTTTTAAAAAATCTCACAACTATTTATAGTATCAGCCGAAAACCCATCGTAAGTTTTTAAAGGACAGGACCTTAATCAAGATGCTTTTGCCATCCTAAAAGTCCTCCTAAGTTCAAGGTTTCAAGGTTATCTAGGAAAGGAAAAAATTATTCATGACTGACTCCCCCTCAGTCAAGAGGCCAGAGTCTAGCGTATTTGGTGAAGACAGCTTTGGCCAAGCTATCCCTCTGCCTGATCATTTTTTTGAACAAAACCCTCAAAAAATTATTCCTGGTACGGAGCTCTCCATTGGCCAGTGCACAAAAGCCGATGGAGAAAGCCGCTATGAAGGCCCTGTAGAATTTGTCGGCATCACTTATGGAGAAGTCCTTGCTGCTGCCAAAAATAACATCCTCAGTCTAGGAGAGGCAAGAGAGCTACTCTATAACCAACAAAGTAACTTAAGCAGTTTTTTTGATTCTTCTTGTCTTGCAGGTAAAAAGATTTATTCTAACGACCCTTTACAAGATAACGTCTCTTTAAACGCCTTTATCTCCATACTCCGAAATATTAACGAACAAGCATGGATAAGCCAGAGCCAAGGGACTAAAAATCTAAAAGAAACTTTCTCACAAGGCCAATGGCTGCAAGGTGCCAAAACGCTTTTCTTAGGTGGGTCTAATTCTCTTTCTATTAATCACTTTCTTGAAGAAATAGGACTACGAGCTAGTCCCTTTGAACTCTCGGCAGCTGAAAAACTGGCGCAAACTTTAAAACAATTTCAACAAGCCTCGGAATGGACTCTCCTTGCTGAAGGGCTCTTACTAGGCACTTCAGTAGCTATTTCCGATCTAGTGGCGACTCTTTTAGGTTCTAAGCTAGCTTGGGGAGCCGTCGCTATTCTTGGATTTAAAGTATTAGCTGC
>JAGRNM010000371.1 GCA_020440745.1 Deltaproteobacteria bacterium | reverse complement strand
CCAGGCCTAAATAGCTTTGGATCAAAGCATCCAAGTCACCATCCAAGACCGCTTCCGCATTACCCACCTCAAAGTTACTGCGATGGTCTTTGACCATTTTATAGGGATGCAAAACATAGGATCTAATTTGAGATCCCCATTCGATCCTTTTTTTATTAGACTCCTGCTCAGCTTGGATCGCGCGTTTTTTTTCTAACTCCAACTCATAGAGTCTACTTTTTAAGACCTTCATCGCCAATTCTTTATTACGCAATTGACTTCTCTCGCTCTGACACTGCACTACCGTATTAGTGGGCAAATGAGTGATGCGCACCGCGGTGTCGTTTTTTTGCACATTTTGTCCCCCCTTGCCGCCAGCCCGGTAGGTGTCGATTCTTAAATCCTTAGACTCCACCTCAACCACAATACTGTCATCAATCTGGGGAGAAGCAAAAACTGAAGCAAAACTAGTATGTCTACGCTGATTAGCATCAAAGGGACTAATCCTAACCAAACGATGTACCCCATTCTCCGCCTTGAGATAACCATAAGCATAAGGGCCTTCAATACTTAAAGTAATACTTTTAATACCGGCCTCATCTCCTGGTGTTGTCTCAATCATTTGAATACCAAAACCCTGACATTCGGCATAGCGCATATACATGCGACTTAACATTTGGGCCCAATCACAACTTTCGGTCCCACCCGCTCCAGCATGGATAGTGAGAATAGCCCCTAGCTTGTCTTCGGGCTCTCCCAATAGGAGTTTAAATTCTAAATTAGCTAAGGCCTGACTCAAATGCTTAAGACGACTTAGCGCTTCCTCCTCCGTCTCTTGGTCTCCCATTTCTTCTGCCAAGTCAAAAAGCACCCCAATATCCTCTTGCTCCTGACTAAGGGATTTAAACTCCTCTACTTCTTTTTTGATTCGTTCAAGCTCTTGATTAAGAACTTTGGCTTTTTGAGTGTCTTCCCAAAAACTAGGCTCTTCTTGAAGTTTTTTAATTTCTTTTAAACGAGCATTGCGGCTTTCTTCGTTTTTCAGGCGCTCTTTTTCGGCATGTTCTTTTTCTTTTTTGTTCTCAAGGAATTGCTGCTCTATTTGCTTGAGTTTAGAGAGAGTCTTGGCCTCCACCTGCATTGTCTGCGGCAAGCTATCCGCTGAAAATGCGAGTGTCGCAGGCGGCTTGTTGCCTTTCCCATAGGTGCGAACCAGCCAGTAGGAAAAATGGAACAATTCACGCAGCGCGGTAACAGCCTTCTGCGCAGCCATAGGCTTGGATTCATGCGCAGCCATATTGCCAAGGTCTTT
>JAGRNM010000370.1 GCA_020440745.1 Deltaproteobacteria bacterium | reverse complement strand
ATCCTAAAGAAAAAAGCATGAGCTTTTTAGCCCACATCGAAGAGTTAAGGCGTTTAATTATCCGCTCTTTTTTGAGTATTGCCGTGGGAACTGGTTTAAGCCTTTACTTCTCTCCTTGGCTTTATGACTTACTAAAAGCCCCTCTCGTAGAAAACCTTGGTGAAAACAGTCACTTTATTACTACCAGTCCCTTTGAAGCCTATTGGATCTATTTTAAAGTAGCACTTGTGGGGGGAATTTTACTCTCCAGCCCCTTATTATTTTATTTTTTTTGGTCCTTTGTAAGACCAGGGCTTAAAGATCATGAAGCCCGTCCTTTAATCCCTATTGCCCTTTCTAGCGGAGTTTTCTTTAGTGGAGGAGCCTTATTTGGTTATTTTTTGGTGTTTCCTCCCACTTTTCGTTTTGCTGCGGACATATTAAAGAACACTGACATCATCCTGATGCCTGGCATGGCCGAGTACTTTGATTCTAGTTTAAAATTGCTCCTAAGCTTTGGACTAGTCTTTGAGCTTCCCCTTTTCCTCTGGTTAGCTGGTAAACTAGGTCTTATCAGTGCAGAAAGTCTGAGTCGTTTTCGCAAGTATGCTATTGTCCTAGCTTTTTTAATTGGAGGCATTTTAACCCCAAGCAGCGACGTCTTAAGCCAAGTTTTGATGGCTTTACCTATGCTTGCTTTTTATGAATTAGGCCGACTCTTGGTGCTCCTAGGACAAAGGAAAAAGCATAAAAAAAGGCCCGAATAAAAATTCAGGCCTTTCCCATCAAATAACTCACTATTTTATTAATGAATTCCCGTCATTAAACTCCGTAAAAAGCAAAGCTAGCAATAATACACCAAATACCAACCGCAATACCGGCAATACCTAACTTACCTTGGATAGGAGCTAACTTAGCTAGTAGCTGCTCACCTTTTTTAGCAGCTTCTGGATTTTTAGAAAGCACATACTTAACGATTAAGTTGTAGCCCAAAATAAAACCTAAAACAGCTTGCATTACATTAACAGCCAAAGCGGTAATCCAATAAATAGGCCAATGGGACATCCAGCTTAAGCCTGAAATAAGCAAAGAAACAATACCTATTATCCCCCAAACACAAAAAGCTAGACCGATCCAGCCTTGATAAGGGGCTACTTTGTCCAAGAGTTCTTTAGCATCGGGTTTTTTAGATAAGATTAGGGAAGGAACCGCTAAAATGCTCAGTAAAATAAGAGTAATACCAATAACCATGAATGTCTCCTTCGGTTTAGATTTTAAAGATTAGATTTTTTAGGGATCAGTCCCCTCTTTAAGGTCC